>NZ_JASDDD010000002.1:0-84235 GCF_030407555.1 Curtobacterium sp. APC 4022 | reverse complement strand
GCGCAGAGCACGGCGTCTCCCACAGACGGGGGCGTCTCGGGCCGGGAGGCGCGGGACGGGCCCGCACCGACCCTCCCGTCCGCCACACACCGGCACCGCGGCGAGACGCCGCCGAGTGCGCGAGACACCGCCACTCCCCGCGGCGCCTCGCGCAGAACGCGGCGTCTCGCGCAGACGGCGGCGTCTCGGGCCGGGAGGCGCAGGGCGGGGCCGCACCGACCCTCCCGTCCGCCACACACCGGCACCACGACGAGGCGGAGGCGCCTCAGCGGCTGCGCGCGCGCCCCGCGGCGACCCAGCCGAGCCGCCGCGCGGTCTCGTGGTTCCGGAGCCAGATTCCGGGCTGCGCGAGGAATCCGGGAACGAGCGTGCCCGGACCATTCACGGGGTTCTCGCGCAGGGTGATCCGGCAGCCGCGGGGGTGCGGCTCGACCTCGACCTCGACGCGGGCCTCCCCCACCGGCCACCCGCGGGCCTGGATCACCATCCGCCGGGGCTCGTCGTACTCCAGGACGGTGGTGGTGTCGTTGATGACGAACGGCCAGACGCCGAACGAGTGGTGGATCCTCGTTCCGACCGCGGGCCACCCGGGGTCCTCGCCGCGCATCCGCGACGCACCGACGACCCACGTGGGGTAGAGCCAGCCGTCGCGGAGGACGTCGAACACGTCCTCCGGGGTGCAGTGGATGATCCGGACGTTCTTCGCCATGTCAGCTCCTCGGCGCCAGGTCGACGTCCACCGGCAGCCCGTAGGTGTGCCGGAGGGCGCTCTTCGCCGCGTGCCACCCGGCCATGCCGTGCACCCCGGGCCCCGGCGCCGCGGATTGCGACGCCAGGTACATCCCGCCGCCCATCCGCCACGGGTCGCTCGAGAGCACGGGCCGCTTGACCAGCTGCCAGAAACTCGCGGCACCGGCGGCGATGTCCCCGCCGGAGTAGTTCGGGTTGTACTGCTCCATGTCCTGGGCGGTCCGGCTGTTCGTCGCGACGATGGTGTCGCGGAAGCCGGGGGCGAACCGTTCGATCTGCCGGATGACGCTCTCCTGGTGGTCGACGGTCGAGCCGGCGGGGACGTGGGCGTACGCCCAGAAGACGTGCCCGCCCTCGGGTGCCCGGCTCGGGTCGACGACGGTCGGCTCGGAGCCCAGCACGTAGGGGCGGTCGGGGTCCTGCCCGCGGGCGACCTGCGCCTCGGCCTCGGCGATCTCGGCGCGGGTGCCGCCGATGTGCACGGTGCCGGCGCGGTGCAGCTCGGGGTTGGTCCAGGGCACCGGCTCGGACAGGGCGAAGTCGACCTTGGCGGCGGCGTTGCCGAACCGGAAGTGCCGCAGGGCTCCACGTTTGGGGGCCGGCAGCTGGTTGCCGGCGATCCGGAGCATCGACGGGACGCTGGTGTCGAAGAACACCGCCTTGGCCGGGGTGAGGTCGCCGAGGGAGTGGACCTCCCGCCCGGTCTCGATCGTGCCGCCGTGGGCGACGAGGTCGGCGGCGAGCGCGTCGACGATCGCCTGGCTGCCGCCGATCGGCACCGGCCAGCCGCGGGCGTGGGCGTAGACGCCGAGCGACAGGGCCGCGGCCGCGGTGGCGAGCGAGGGCATGTGCTGGATCGAGTGCGCCGCGACGCCGCTGATCATGGCCGGGGCGACGTCGTCCCGGAAGCGGAGGTTCCAGGCGCGGGAGCCCTGCTCGAGCGCGCGGAGACCGAAGCGGGCGACCGTGACCGGGTGCCGCGGGACGTGCAGCAGGGCGTCGGTGGCGAAGTCGGAGACGCGGTCGGCGTGCTCGACCAGCGGGGCCATCAGCTGCCGGTAGGCGCGGCCGTCGACCCCCAGGGCATCGGCGGTGCGGTCGAGGTCCTGGTACGCGATGCCCGCCCGGCCGCCGTCGAGCGGGTGGCCGTACTGCACCTCGGGCAGGCGGAGCTCGATGCGCCGCTCCATGCCGAACGCCCGGAAGAACTCGGACTGCAGCGCCATCGGGTGCACGGCGGAGCAGACGTCGTGCAGGTACCCGGGCAACGTGAGTTCCTTGGTGCGCGCACCGCCGCCGATGGTGTCGTTCCGTTCGACGACCTCGACACTGAGGCCGGCCCGAGCGAGGGTGACCGCTGCGGCCAACCCGTTCGGTCCGGCTCCGACGACCACCGCATCAACCATGCGGACGAGCCTACGGAGTGGCGGCTGGACACGGGTCGAGGCGGTCCCGTGCGCCGACGGCCGAGCGTCAGCTCGTGGTGGTGTCCGCCTCGGCCGGGTCGGTGCCGTCGTCCGGTCCGTCGGCGTCCGGTTCGTCGGCGCCGACGGGGGTGCCGGAGCTGACCGGGTGCTCGGCGACCAGGGTCGCGAAGTCCTCGTCGAGGAGCTGCTGCACCCGCTCGTCACGCCCGACCTCGTAGTCGTCGGCCGGGCGCTGGGCCCACCCGAGACGCCCGACGACGGTCGTGCCGATGTCGTCCCACGCGCGGGCCCGGGCGGCCAGGACGATGCCGTCGACGAAGTGCTGGTCGTCGCGGCGGGCGTCGAGGCGCTTGGCCAGTTCTTCGTACGTGGCCTCGCGCGTGCGGAGCTTCAGGTCGTCCCCGCGTCGGTAGTCGTGCTGGTGCTGCGAGCGCCCGCCCTGCTTGCTCGACCGGACCCGGATCTCCCGCATCCGCTCGGCGTCGCCGCGCTGCTCCTCGGCCATCCGGTGCAGTTCCTGCCGTGCGGCGTCGGCGATGAGCGCGTGGTCGAAGTACCCCTGGTCGCGCAGGGCGTTGGTGATGATCCGGTTCGCCACGGCGACGGTCACCGCCGCCTTGGCGATGAGGAACCCCTCGTCCACCGCGCGCTTCAGTTCGACCTGGCTGACGGGCCGATCGCGCACGTCGGGCTTGCGTCGTCCGAACAGTGCCATGCGTCGACGATACCGGCGACCGGGTGCCGGCGGGCTGCGGGACCGGCCCGCTGTGGAGGACCGGTCTGCTGTGGACGACCGGTCCGACGACCGTGGGACCGACGGACGGGAGGCACGGTGCGAGCTGGCACCGTGCCTCCCGTCCGGATCGGGTCGCGACGCAGGCCGTCGGCTCAGGCCGCTCCGTGGCTGGCGCGGCTGCGACGCGACAGCGAGTCGATGATGACGGCGAGCAGCAGGACCGCGCCCGTGATCATGTAGCGGATCGACGAGTCGAGGCTGAGCAGGGTGAGCCCGTTCGAGATCGACTGGATCACGATGATGCCGAGCAGCGCCGACCACGCGCTGCCGCGTCCGCCGAACAGGCTCGTCCCGCCGATGACCGCCGCGGCGATCGCGTTGAGGTTCGTGTCGCCGGCACCCGAGGACAGGCTGGCCGAGTTGAGCCGAGCCGCGGCCAGGATGCCGCCGATCGTGGCGAACAGGGAGGTGAGCATGAACACCGAGATGTAGATGCGGTTCACCCGGATGCCGGAGCGGCGGGCGGCCTCGACGTTGCCGCCGACCGCGAAGACCGAACGGCCCCAGCGGGTGCGCTTGAGCAGGAAGTTCATGAGGACGACGAGCACGACGAAGAACACGAAGGACGTGCCGGTGCCGAAGTCCTGCGACAGGTACCAGACCATCACGGCGAGCCCGATGAACAGGGCGGCGGACTTCGCGATCGTCAGGGACATCGCCCCGGTGGACAGGCCGGCGCGACGACGACGGCCGGCGCGACGGACCTCGGTGACGAACAGGCCACCGGCGGCGACCGCGGCGAACAGGTAGGCCAGCCACGGCGGCAGGTACGACGCCGAGGCGAACTGCACGATCGGCGAGTCGTACGGCAGGTTGATCGAGCCGTTCGGGCCGAGGATGAGCAGCTGCAGGCCGAGGAAGCCGAGCAGACCGGCCAGGGTGATGACGAAGCTCGGGACGCCGAAGCGGGTGAAGAGCAGGCCGTAGAGCAGACCGGCTGCAAGACCGACCGCCAGCGCCACGACGATGACCAGCCAGAGCGGCCAGCCCAGGGACGTCAGCCCCTGACCGAGGATCGCGGCCGCCAGACCGCTGACGCTGCCGACGGACAGGTCGATCTCGCCGAGGAGCAGCACCAGGACGATGCCGATCGCGATGGTGCCGACGGCGGCGCACTGCAGGGCGAGGTTGACGAGGTTGCCCGGGGACAGGAAGTCGGGCGAGAGCGCCTGGAACACCGCCCAGATGACGATGAGGCCGACGACGACCGGCAACGAGCCGATGTCGCCGCCGCGGACCCGGCGGATGAACGCCTTCGCGGCGCCGCCGATGCCCTGGTCGCGGAGCAGCCGCTCGTCCTGCAGGTCGGCAGCCGACGGGGTCGGGTTCGACGCGGTGAGGGTCTCGTCGGTCTTGCTCATGCGGTGGTCTCCTGCTCGGTCCGGGCCGCGGCACGACGGGTGACGGCGTTGTCGGTCGCGCCGGTGATGGCCGCGATGATCTCCTCGTAGGAGACGTCGTCGATGCGGAAGGTGCCGTTGTTCCGACCGAGTCGCAGCACCGCGACCCGGTCGGCGACGGCCTGCACGTCGGCGAGGTTGTGGCTGATGAGGACGACGCCGAGGCCGCGCTCACGGAGGCGTTCGACGAGGTTGAGGACCTCGGCGGTCTGCGCGACGCCGAGTGCTGCGGTCGGCTCGTCGAGGATGACGACCTGCGGGTCGCCGATCAGGGACCGGGCGATCGCGACCGTCTGCCGCTGCCCACCGGACAGCGACGCGATGGGGATGCGCACGGAGGGGATCCGCGCGGCGAGCTGCTGCAGGAGCTCCCACGAGCGGCGTTCCATCTCCTCCTCGTCGAGGAAGGGCTTGGCGATCTCCCGACCGAGGTACAGGTTCGACACCACGTCGAGGTTGTCGGCGAGGGCCAGGTCCTGGAAGACGGTGGCGATGCCGAGCGACTGGGCCGCTGCCGGGTTCGGGACGGTGACCTCGTCGCCGTTGAAGGTGATCGTGCCGCCGTCCGGTGTGTAGACGCCGGCGAGGATCTTCACGAACGTCGACTTGCCGGCGCCGTTGTCGCCGACGATGGCGACGACTTCACCCGGGTAGACGTCGAAGTCGATGTCACTGAGGGCCTGGACGGCACCGAACCGCTTGTCGATGCCGCGGAGGGACATCACGGGTTCGGTGGTGGGGTGTGCTGCTGGGGGCTCGGTGCTCACGGTGTCGTCCTCGATCGGAAGTGCGTGCGGGCCGCCCGGTCCGGATCGGACCGGGCGGCCGGGGGGTGTTGCTTACTCGATGCCGTTCTTCGAGCAGGCGCTGGCGTACTGCGAGGTGCAGACCTGCTTGACCGTGTAGAGGCCGTCCTTGATGACGGTGTCCTGCACGTTCTCGGTCGTCACGGCGACCGGGTCGAGGAGGGTGGACTGCACGCTCGCGCCGCCCGCCGTCTTCGTGGTGGTGTCGCCCTTCGGGGTCTCACCCTTGGCGAACTGGATGGCCAGGTCGGCCGCCTTCGACGCCTCGGGCTTGAACGCCTTGTAGACGGTCATGTACTGCTCACCCGAGAGGATGCGCTGGATGCCCGCGAGGGACGCGTCCTGGCCGGTGACGGGCGGGAGCTCGGAGACGCCGGCCGACTTCAGGGCCGCGATGACGCCACCGCCAGTGTCGTCGTTGGCCGCGTAGACGCCGGTGATCTTGTCGGCGCCGAGCTTGCTGATCTGCCCGGCTGCCCAGTCCTGCGCCTTGGCGGGGTCCCATCCGGGGGTGTCGAACTCGGCCAGCACCTTGTAGCCGCTGTCGTCGATCGCCTTGTGGGCACCGGCCTTGAACTGCGAGGCGTTGTTGTCCGTCGGGGAGCCGTTCACCATGATGATGCCGGAGCCTTCGGGGACGTCCTTCGCTTTGAGGGCCTTGATGAGCGCCTCGCCCTGCAGCTGACCGACCTTCTCGTTGTCGAACGAGATGTAGTAGCTGAGGTCCGGGCTGTTGATGAGTCGGTCGTAGGAGATGACCGGCACCTTCTTGGCCTTGGCCTGCTGCACGATCGAGGCTGCGGCCTCACCGTCGAACGGGTCGAGGACCAGGACCTTGACGCCCTGCGTGAGCATGGACTGGGCCTGCTGCAGCTGCTTGGACGCGTCGCCGTCCGCGTTCGCGTAGACGACGGAGCAGCCGCTGCACTGCTTCTTGACCTCGGCGGTGAAGAGCGGGCGGTCAGCGCTGGCGTAGCGAGCCGTGACGGAGTCGGGCAGGAGCAGGCCGATCTTGGCCTTGGAGGCGTCGCCCCCGCCGCCGCCGGAGCCCGTTCCGGCACCGGCTCCGTTCGAACAGCCCGCCAGGGTGGTGATCGCGAGCAGCAGGGCGCCGACGCCCAGCATGGCTCGTGTGGTGGCTTTCTTCATCGAAATGTCCTCCAACAGGTGGACCGCCCACGTTGGCGGTGACCTGAGTGTGCCAGTGGCGGTTCTTGGCTGCAAGAGTTGAACGCAAGGGTGCGGTGCCGTGACGGAATCGTTATCGAGCGATCGTCAGTGGCGGACGTCCACCGCTTCGATCGCGACCGCCAGCGCCCCGGTCACGGCGGCCTTCTCGCCGAGCTGGCCCTGCACGACGTCCGGGGTGCCGTCCGCGTCGACGATGAGCATCGACTCGAGCGCGTGCCGCATCGGGCCGAGGAGCAGCTCCCCCGCACGCGCGAACTCCCCCGTCACCACGAGCCGCTCCGGGTCGAGCACGTTGCAGAGCCCCACTGCCGCGGTCCCGATCGCCCGCCCGGCGTCCGCGATCGCCCGGATGCACACCGGGTCGCCCGACATCGCCCGGAGGATCAGGTCCGCCGTCTTTAGGGTCCCGACCTCGTCACGGATGCTCTCGAGCACGGCGGGCGCACCGGCCACGGCCTCCAGACAGCCGCGGTTGCCGCACCGGCAGATGGGGCCGTGCGGGACGACGGGCGTGTGCCCGAACTCCCCCGCGACGCCGTGGTGCCCGCGGAACAAGCGGCCGTCCAGGATCAGGCCCGCCCCGATGCCGGTACCGACGTCGAGCGTGATCGAGGTGTCCCGTCCGCGGGCGGCCCCGCTCCGGTGCTCCGCCAGCGCGGACAGGTTCGCCGAGTTGTCCACCTGCACCGGCTTGCCGACCCGGCGCGCGAGCGACTCCCCGATCGGCAGTCCGTCCCAGCCGCGGAAGATCCCGCCCCGCGCGGTCATCCCGGTCCGCCGGTCGATCGGCGCCGCCACGGCCAGGCCGACGGCCAGCACCTCGTCCATCGAGGACTCCACCGACTCGGCCATGTCCATCACGAGCAGCGCCGTCTTGTCGAGTTCGGCGTCCGCCCGGTGGTCGCGGGCCAGGGGCATGTGCCGCTCGGCCAGGACGGTCCCGTTCAGGTCGGACAGCGCCAGGCGCAGGTGCCGGGGCGAGACGTGCACGCCGGCGACCAGGCCGAGGCCGTGCGGCAGCGTCACCCGCAGTGCCCGGCGGCCGCTCGAGGTGCTCGGCGTCGCGTGCAGGGCACCGCTGGCGACGAGCTCCTTGACGATGTTCGACACCGTCGCGGGGCTGAGGCCGGTCGCGCCGGCCAGCTCGACCTGGGTCAGACCGCCGTGGCGCTTGACCGCTGCGACGACACGACCCCGGTTGGCTTCACGCAGTGAAGCTTGGCTGCCCGGACTCCGTCGTGGCTCTGACACGGGGACAGCGTAATGGGCCCGGTCCGAACGTCGACCGCGTCCCCCGGACAGACGGACGGGAGGCGCGGTGCCAGCTGGCACCGCGCCTCCCGTCCGTCAGCAGGTCGCGTCGCGACGCGACGTCGCGACTAGGGCTTCGTGATGAAGCCCTCCTTGACCATCCACTCGAAGGCGACGTCCGCCGGCTCGCGGCCCTCGACGTCGACCTGCCGGTTGAGCTCCTGCAGCACCGCATCGGTGAGCTTCGGCGAGATCTGGTCGTAGATCCCCTCGAGCTGCGGGTACTTCTCCAGCGTCGCGCTCGAGAGCACCGGGGCGACGTTGTACGCCGGGAAGAACCCGCGGTCGTCCTGCAGCACCTGCAGCCCGAGCGACTTGATGCGGCCGTCGGTGGTGAAGACCTCACCGAAGTTGCACGTGCCGCGGTCGGTCGCCGTGTAGACGGTGCCGGTGTCGAGGATGTCGACGTTCCCCTTCGGGATCGCCCCGTCGCCGGAGCCGCCGAGCGTCAGACCGTACTTCGCGAGCATCGGCTTGAAGCCGTCGGCGCGCGAGTTGAACTCGGACTCCACGCAGAACGTGCGCTGGTCGGCCGGCAGGTCGGCGATCTGCGACAGCTTCGTGATGCCGCCGAGGTCCTTGACCGCTTCCTTCCGCACCGCGAACGCGTACGTGTTGTTCATCGGAGCGGGCTTCAGCCAGGTGAGCCCGTTGCCGGCGTCCTCGTCCTTGACGGCCTGCCACTGCTTCGTCTTGTCCGGGATCCCCTGCTTGTGCCCCATGAAGGTCAACCAGGCGGTGCCGGTGTACTCGTACGTCATGTCGGCGTCGTGCCCGGTCATCAGCTGGCGGACGGCCACCGAGCCCGGCACGTTCGTCTCGTCGGTGACGTCGAAGCCCGCGGCCGAGGCGGCCAGCACCGAGATCTTGCCGAGGACCAGCTGCTCGGTGAAGTTCTTCGACGTGACGGTGAGCTTCGCGTCCTCCGGCAGGCCGTCGATGTGCTTGATCGTGCCGGGTGCCGCGGCGGGCACGAAGGCGGCAGCGGGCTGCAGACCGCAGCCGGCCAGGAGGCTCGTGGTCGCGCCCGCCAGGACGACGGCGGCGAGCAGACGGCGGGCGCGGCGGCCCGTGGTGCGCGTGCGGGTCATCGGAGTCCCTTCGGTCGGGCGAACGTCTCGACGATGCGGCCGAGCCAGTCGATGGAGAGGGCGAGGAGCGCGATCAGGAGCGCTCCGGAGACGAGCACCTTCGGCAGGAACAGGTTCACGCCGGTGGTGATCAGGAGGCCCAGGCCGCCGGCACCGATGAACGTCGCCAGGGCGGCGGACCCGACCAGTAGCACGAGCGCGGTGCGGATGCCGGCGAGCATCACCGGGACGGCGAGCGGCAGTTCGACCTTGAGCAGGACGGCGGCGGCGCTCATGCCCATGCCACGACCGGCCTCGACCAGTCGGGAGTCGACGCTCTCGATGCCGATGATCGTGTTCCGGAGCACCGGCAGGATCGCGTAGAGCACCAGCGCGACGACGGCGGCCCAGAACGTGAAGCCGAGCCAGAACGCCAGGAGCACGACGAGCCCGACCGCGGGTGCGGCCTGACCGAAGTTCGCGACGGCCAGGATCGCCCCGCTCGCCTTCCGCAGCGGACCGCGGGTGAGCGCGATACCGAGCGGGATGGCGATCACGAGCACGATGACCGTCGACACGATCGTGAGCATGACGTGCTGCCAGGTCAGGTCGAGCAGCCCCGAGGGGTTGAGGGTCGATCGCTCGGAAGCGGTCAGGTCCGCGTTCGCAAGCCACAGGGCGAACGCGCCGAGGACCACGAGGATCGCGACGGGCTGGATCACCAGTCCGCGCCAGCTGGTCCGCTTCCCGGTGGCCGGGGACGCGGTGACGACGTCGCTCACTGGTCGTCCCGGGCGGCGGCGGGCGAGCTCGGCAGCGTCTCGAGCGGGTTCGTGTTCGTGCCGACGGGTGTGTACGCCTGCTCCTCGGCCGCGGCGGCACGGGTGCGGGTGATCGCGTCCATCACCGTCTCGACCGTGATGACGCCCTGGAACGCGTCGCGTCGACCGGTCACCAGTGCGGCGCCGGCGCTCGAGACGAGCATGGTGTCGAGGGCGTCGTTGAGGGTCGAGGCCTCGGACACGACGGGGAGGTTCGCCTCGGTGCCGTCCGGGATCCGGTCGAGCCGCTCGAGCTGGCGGCGGGACGGCCACCCGATCGGACGCTGGCGCTGGTCGACGACCACGGCGTGACCGTGGCCCCCGGCCTCACGCATCCGCTGCAGCACGGCCTGGGCCTGCTCACCCGGAGAGCACGTGACGGCGTCGGCGAGCCCGACCTCCCGCACGCGGGTCAGCGTCAGCTGCTTGAGCCCGGCACCTGAACCGATGAAGTTCTCGACGAACTCGTTCGCGGGCTCGGCGAGGATCCGCTCCGGGGAGTCGTACTGCACGATGTGCGCGCCCTCGGAGAACACCACGATCCAGTCGCCGAGCTTCACGGCCTCGTCGAAGTCGTGCGTGACGATGACGATCGTCTTGTGCAGCTCCGCCTGGATGCGGATGAGCTCGTCCTGCAGGCGCTGGCGGGTGATCGGGTCGACCGCACCGAACGGCTCGTCCATCAGCAGGACGGGCGGGTCGGCGGCCAGGGCGCGGGCGACGCCGACGCGCTGCTGCTGTCCGCCGGAGAGCTCGCGGGGGTAGCGGTCGCGGTAGGTGTCCGGGTCGAGCGAGACCAGGTCGAGCAGTTCGTCGACGCGGGCCGCGATCTTGTCCTTCGACCAGCCGAGCATCTTCGGCACCACGGCGATGTTCGCCGCGACGGTCATGTGCGGGAAGAGCCCGCCGGCCTGGATGACGTAGCCCATCCGGCGACGCAGTTCGTCGCCGTCGATCTTGGTCACGTCGTCGTCGCCGACGACGATCCGACCCTCGGTGGGCTCGATGAGCCGGTTGATCATCTTCAGCGTGGTGGTCTTGCCGCAGCCGGACGGACCGACGAGCATGACGATCTTGCCGGCCGGGATCTCGAGCGTGATGCCGTCGACCGCGGGCTTCGCCTGACCGGGGTACCGCTTGGTGACCTGGTCGAGCAGGATGCTCCGACCGGTGACGTCGGAGTCGGGCGCGGTGGTCGGGGAGTCAGTGCTGGACACGGATACCTCTCGAGGTGGTCAGGCGGCCGAGGCCGAGGAGCAGGAGGTCGAGCACCAGGGCGAGAAGGACGACGCCCACGGTGCCGACGACGACGGAGTTGAGGGAGTTCGCGCCACCGAGGCGGGAGAGTCCGGAGAAGATGAAGCTGCCGAGGCCCGGGCCGAGCGCGTACGCGGCGACGGCGGCGACGCCCATCACCATCTGGGCGGAGACCCGGACACCGGTGAGGATGATCGGCCACGCCATCGGCAGTTCGACCTGCACGAGCGTGCGGAAGCGGCTCATCCCGATGCCCCGCGCCGACTCGACGACCGCGGGCGGGATCTCGTTGAGCCCGACGACCGCGTTCCGGAGGATCGGCAGCGCGGCGAAGAACGTCACCGTGACGACGGACGGCACGACGCCGAAGCCGAGTGGGACGAGCAGCAGACCGATGACCGCGAACGACGGCAGCGTCAGGCCGATCGTGGAGATCTCGTTCGCGGCGGACCGCAGTCCGGGCACCCGGTAGACGAGCGCCGCGAGGACCACGGCGATGACGGTCGCGAGCACGACGCACTGGACCACCAGTGAGAAGTGCTGCCAGGACGAGAACCAGATCTGGTCCCATCGCTCGGCGATGTACTGGAACACCGGTTCTGCACTCCCTCGGGTCGGCAGTTCGACCCACGGATCGGGGCACGAACGGGCCCCAAGCTACGCAGATGCTCAGCCCACGCCGAATCCCGATCAGGAGAACGACGGTTCCACGGCGGAACCTGTGCGGCGAGAACCCCTGGTCAGCAGCACTTGACCCGGTTGACCCTGGGAGGTCTGTAACGATCTCAGCTGAGGACGGGAACTCCTGCGCTACGGGACCGCAGTGCACCGGCCAGGCCGGCGACCCGATCGGACTCGTGCAACGCCACCCGCTCCGCCGTGAGCAGCAGCCCGGAGACCTGCTCCGCGGTCCGTCCCGCGCTGTCGTTCCAGCGGGTCAGGTCCCGCACCCGGCCCATCCGGATGTCCGGCGCCGGGCACCACGTGACGGGCGACCCCTCGGCCGATGCGAGGGCGTGCCAGACGAGGTCCAGGGAACGCTGCACCGGCTGCGAGTGCACCGCGTGCGGCCCGCCCGCAGCGTCCACGACGGCCCCGACCAGGCACGCACCGACCAGGGGACGGCCGGCCACCTCGGTCGCGGCGGCACTCGTCGCGGTCCGGGTCCGGCCCCGCTCGTCGACGTAGGCGAACCAGGCGTGCTGGATCCATCCACGGTCGACGACGGCCCGGGCCTCGGAGAGCACGCGCTGCAGGTCGGCGAGTTCGGCCAGGTCCGTGTCGAGCCGACGCAGCTGCGCAGCGGTCCGTCGGGCGGCGAGGTGCTCGAGGACCCGGCGCACCCGACCGCGTGGTGCGGTCCGGGGTGCGGGGTCGGCGTCGGTGGCGACGTCGTGCTGGACGCGGAACTCGAGGGTCATGAGGCCCCTCCCGATCTTCACGTGCACGGATGGTGTGGGGAGACGCTAACCCCGCCGTCGCGCTCGCGGTAGCCCCCGTCACCCCTCCTGCGGGAAGTGGAGCCCGCCGTTCGCCGCACCGTCAGTCGTCGAGCACCGCATCGATCGCCCGCCGCGCGACCGTGCGGGAGGACGGCTCGTCACTGACCGCGAGCGCCGATGCGATCGACACCGCCCAACCGCGGGCCCGCCCCCACGAGTGCTCGTCGAGGCTCGCATCCGCGGTGGTGACACGGCGGCGGAAGTCGGCCCGGGCCTCCCGGTCGAGCGTCAGCCAGGCGGTCGCCAGGTCGACGGCGGAGTCCCCCGCGGTGACGTCGCCGAAGTCGACGACCGCCGACAGGTGGTCGCCCTGCGGGCCGGCCTCGACGAGCAGGTTGCTGGGGTGCAGGTCGCCGTGCACCCAGACGGGAGGCGCGGCCGCCGTCGGCAGGTCCGCCGCCGTCCGCCAGGCGGTCGCCAGCTCCGCCGCGCGCGGGACCGGCCCGGACGCGAGCCGCTCGAGCACCGCCGCGCTCCGGATGTGCAGCGGGACGGCGCGGACCGGGTTCACCGGGGCGTCGGCCGGTGCGGGGACGTGCAGGGCCGCCACGAAGGCGGCGAGCGTCCGGGCCACCGGCAGTCCGGCGGCCCGGGAGCCGCCCTCTCGGGACCCGGCGGGGACGCCCGGGAACCAGGGGACGACGCTCCAGGACCACGGGTAGCCGAGCGCCGGTCGGCCGGTGCGGAGCGGGACCGGCAGTGGGACCACGTCGCCGACCAGGGCCGCGAGTTCCGGCAGCCAGCGCTGTTCGTGCTCGACGAGCATCGCGGCCGCTGCCCGGCGCGGGAGCCGGACGGCAAGGTCGGTGCCGACCCGGACGACCACGTTGTCCCAGCCGTTCGCGACGACGGCGAGCGGACGCTCGGCGAGGTCCGGGTGCTGGTCGGCGAGCAGGGCCCGGACCAGGGGCACGTCGACGTCGACCTCCGCTGCGGGTGTGGGCACGACGGCGATGGTAGCCGGGCGGTCGTCCGGGTTCGTGTCGTACCGTTCCCGGCATGCATGGATGGCGCACGCCCGCACGTTGGGCCAGGACCGGGCGGTGGCTGCTCGTGCCGATCGCCGTGCTCGACTGGTTCTCGCTCGTGCCGCAGCCCGTGTTCGTCGCGGCCTTCGCGCTCGCGGTCGTGGGGCTGGTCGGCATGGGGGCGGCACTCGTGGTCCGGATGCTCGGCGGACGTCGGGGTGCGATGGCTGCTCTCGGGGTCGTGCTGCTGCTCGGCGGGTTGGCGATGTTCGGGCTCGACCCGTTCCCGGGCTCGGTGCCGTTCCTGGACCCGTGGTGGCCGCAGATCGTCACGCAACCGCAGCACGTCGCCAGTGCGTACTGGCAGCTCGCGGGGCTCGGGGTCGTGCTCACCGGGTTCGGGATGCTCGCGACCCTGCTCGTCGCGGCGTTCGCCGGGAAGCCCGGCACGTCGTACCGCTGACGCGACCGACCGACCGGGGTCCGGTGGTCAGCGCCGGGTGACGACCACGAGCGTCAGGTCCGTCGCCGGGTCGCCCTCGGGCAGCAGCGCGCGGACGTGCTCGACGGCCGCCGCCCCGTCCGACTGCGCGGCGACGAGGGCTGCGATCGCCTCGGGCCCCTCGACCCCGGGCACGGTCGCCCAGGCATCAGAAGCCAGGACGAGCCGGTCACCGGCAGCGAGGTCGACCGACAGCGTCGAGCGGGACCCGGGTGCCGACGCGGTGCCGAGACCGACCGGCAGCTCCGTGGAGCGGACCGGTCGGACACTGCCGTCGGCCGCGACCACCACCGCGGTGCCGAGTCCGGCGTCGACCAGGTCGACGTGCCCGGTGGTCGGGTCGAGGCGCGCGTGCACCAGCTCGGCCACCGCGTCGGCGACCCGCAGGTCGGGGGCGACCTGGGCCTCCAGTCCGGCGATCGCCTCGGTGATCGGCAGTCGCGTCCGGGCGGCGAGGGCACCGCGCACGTCGGCGGCCAGGAGGGCCGACACACGTCCGGCGACCACCGCGCCGACCGTCAGGTGCAGGCTGCCGTCGGGGGCGATCCGCCAGTCGGTGAGGCCGCCACCGCCGTCCGGACGCTGCACGGCGAGCGTCGCCACGTCGTGCCCCGGGACGTCGAGTGGATCCGGCACCAGTGCCTCCCGTACCTTGGCGAGCCGGTCGCGTTCGATCGCGTAGCCGAGCTCGCGTTCGGCCCACCGCGCCAGGTCCCGGAGCAGGGCCAGGTCCGTCGCCGAGAACGTGCGCGGCTCGGCGTCCATGATGCAGAGCGTGCCGACGCGGGTGCCGTCGTGCATCGACAGCGGCGCTCCGGCGTAGAAGCGGATGCCGTGCTCGGCGACGGCCGGGGTGTGCGCGAAGCGGGGGTCGAGCCTGGCGTCCGGGATCACCATCGGCTCCGGCGTGAGCACGGTGGTGGCGCAGAACTGCTCGTTCGCCGGCACGCTCGTGCCCTGGTTCCACCCGTAGGTCGACTGCGTGGTCACCAGGTCGCCGTGCACCAGGTTGAGGAAGGTCAGCGGGACCCCGAACGCGTCGTGGGTCATCCGGGTGATCCGGTCGAAGCGCTCCTCGGGGCCGGCACCCAGGACGTCGAGCGCCTCGACCAGGGCCGTGCGGTGGTCGACGTCCTGCGGTCCGGTCATCCCCCCTGTCTACGCGAAGCGTCGTCCAGGAACCAGTCCCTCGGGTGGGGGTCGGCAGTGAGCTGGCGGCGCGGACCGGTCGGTGCTGCCCACCCGGCGGCGTTCGCCAGGACCCGCTGGATGTCGGGGTGGTGGTACACCGGGTACTCCTGGTCGCCGGGCGAGAAGTAGAACACCCGACCGAGTCCGCGGCGGTAGGCGACGCCGGAGCGGAACACCTCGCCGCCGGCGAACGTCGACAGGAAGACCTCTTGGTCCGGGCGCGGGATGTCGAAGTACTCGCCGTACATCTCCTGGCGGTCGATGACGATCGGGTGCGGGACCCCGGCGGCGATCGGGTGCTCGGGCGCGATCGTCCAGACCAGCTCGCGCTCGCCGTCGTTGCGCCACTTCAGCGAGCAGGTCGTCCCCATCAGCCGGGTGAACGGCTTCGAGTAGTGGCCGGAGTGCAGCACGACCAGGCCCATGCCGGCGTGCACGTGCCGGACGACCCGGTCGACGACCTCGTCCGCGACCTCGTCGTGGGCGATGTGGCCCCACCAGAACAGGACGTCGGTCGCGGCCAGACGTTCCTCGGTCAGCCCGTGTTCGGGTTCCTGCAGCGTGGCGGTCGTGACGGTGTCGGCGGAGGTGAGTCGTGCCTCCAGTCCGGCGGCGACCACGGTGTGGATGCCGTCGGGGTAGTGCTCGCGGACGGTCTCGTCACCGCGGGACTCGTGGACGTTCTCGTTCCAGACGACGATGTTCACCGGACGACCTCGACTTCGTGGCCGGCCTGCGCCGAGGCGTAGACGGCGTCGACGACCCGGGTGCGGTGCAGCGCGAACTCGCCGTGGTGGCCCTCGTGTGCGCCGGAGCGGATGGTGGCGAGGAACTCCTCGATGACCCGCTGGTGGTGGCCGGCCGGCACGTGCACGGCGGGGCGGGTGACCGCGGGGACGCCGTCGATGTCGGAGTACAGCTCCACGGTGCCCTCGGTGGCGTAGTTCCGGACGAACAGCCGGGCGCCGCCGGTGGACCCGAGGAGCTCGACCTCGATGTCCTCGTCGTCCTTCGAGTACGACGCCCACGAAGCCTGCAGCTGCAGGCTCGAGCCGTCCTCGAAGCGGAGCAGGGCGTTCGCGAAGTCCTCGACGTCGAACGGGCGACCGGTCGCGTCGGAGACGGGGCCGCCGCCGGTGCTGCCACCGCGTCCGGCGGTGCCGAGTTCGTTGTACGCGACGGCGCTGACGGCCACGACCCGGGGTTCCCCCATCAGGTACATCGCGATGTCGAGCACGTGCGAGCCGAGGTCGATGAGCGGGCCCCCGCCGGCGGCGTCCTTGTTCGTGAACCACGACGTGATGCCGGGGATGCCGGCGCGTCGACGCCAGCTCGCGCGGGCGTGGTAGACGTGCCCGAGCGGGCCGTCCTGCCCGTCGACGGGGCGGACGTGGTCAGCCAGGAACTGCACGTCGGCCCGACGGCGGTGGTTGTAGGCGACCTCGAGCACACGGTCGTTCGCGACGGCGGCGTCGACCATGGCCTGGGCCTCGGCGCCGGTGGTCGCCAGGGGCTTCTCGCAGAAGACGTGCTTGCCGCTCTCGAGTGCGGCGATGGCGATCGGGGCGTGCAGGGAGTTCGGCACGCCGATCGACACGATGTCCAGGTCGTCCCGGGCGACCAGGTCCTGCCAGTCCGGGTACGTGTGCGGCACGTGGCGGGACTCGGCGAGCTCGTGGAGCCGCTCGGTCTCCTTGCCCGCGAGTGCCACCACCTCGGTGCCGGGGAGTGCGGTGTAGGCGTCGAGGTGCGTCGTCCCGGCGTACCCGAGCCCGACCACCCCCACGCGCAGCGTCTTCGATGCGTCCGTCGTCTGCGACATGTCGACCACGCTACCGAGAAACGGGTCGAATCGATACGAGGAACCGGGGGTGGTGTTTTCTGATCGTTTGACCTACCTTCAGATCACATTCGCGCAGGTGCCGACACCAGGGGGTGTCGATCCGCACCTGCGCCGAGGTCAGGGGCTCGTCCGATGCAGCACCGCACCATCACCACCGCCGCACTCGCGGCCGTGATCGCACTCGCCGTGCCGACGAATGCGTGGGCGTCGTCGTCACACAGCGACCACCACCCGGCGCCGACCAGCTCCACCGTGTCCTACACGGCGAGCGACGCCGTCATCCCGAACCCCCAGCGCGGGTTCGACCACACCACCGAGACGCACTACCGCGCCGACGGCAGCGGCTACACCCCGCTCGACGCCGTCACGCTGCAGGGCTACCGCGCCGACGGCGTCACCCAGATCGTCCGGGTGTTCTACATGGAGGCGTTCGTCGACCAGCGGCGACTCAGCCCCGCCTGGCTGCAGCTGGTGCAGCACGACTACGACACCGCGCGAGCAGCCGGCGTCAGCGTGATCACCCGCTTCGCCTACGTCCAGGGCGGCAGCTACCCGTACTCGGCTCCGTACGGCGACGCCGACCTGCCGACGGTGCTCGCGCACATCAAGCAGCTCACACCGACCCTCCGCCGGAACGCCGACGTGATCCCGACCCTGCAGGAGGGCTTCATCGGCCTCTGGGGCGAGGGCTACTACACCGACCACTTCGCCAGCGACCCGGCCAACCCGGGCGTGCTGACCGACGCCGACAAGGACGCCCGACGCCAGGTGGTCCAGGCCGAGCTGGCAGCCCTGCCGTCCAGCCGCTCCATCCAGGTCCGCACCATGCAGATGAAGCAGGACGCGCTCCGCACCACCTCGGGCACCGCCGGGGCACTCACGCCGCGGCAGGCGCACGACGGGTCGGCCGCGTCCCGGATCGGTCACCACAACGACTGCTTCCTGGCCTCGCCCGACGACTTCGGCACCTTCCTGACCGACCCGCTGTCGCTCGACCAGGACTACCTGGCCGCTGACTCGCGGTACGTCCCGGTCGGTGGGGAGACCTGCGCCGTGAACGCGCCGCGGTCCGAGTACCCGTCCGCCTCGGCCGAGATGGCGAAGTACCACTACAGCTACCTCAACCTGGACTACAACAAGGACGTCTTGTCGACCTGGGGTCAGGACGGCATGACCGACGCGGCGAAGAAGCTCGGCTACCGGTTCACGCTGACCTCGAGCACGGTGACCTCCGGCAAGCACGCGGCGGTCTCGGTGTCCGTGCGGAACGACGGCTGGGCAGCGCCGTACAACCACCGCCCGGTCCAGCTCGTGCTGACCAACGGCCACCGACACGTCACCGTGCCCGTCCGTGCCGACGCGTCCTCGTGGCAGCCGGGCACGACGGCGACCGTGACCGCCTCGCTCCGTGGGGTGCCGGCCGGCAAGTGGGACGTCGCCCTCGCGATGCCCGCCGCCGAGCGGTCCGTGTCCCGCGACCCGGCCTTCGCGATCCAGACCGCGAACGTCGGCACGTGGGACGCCACGACCGGCGTGAACCGTCTCGGGCAGGTGGTCACCGTCCGGCGCTGAGCGTCGTGATCGTCGTCGGCCGCCGCTGACGGCAGGACGCCCCGGGCACGACGGCCCGGGGCGTCCTGGCGTGCGGCAGCCCGGGGCGTCCGGGCGTGCGGCGGCCCGGGGTGTCCGGGCGTGCGGCGGCCGTCCACCCGTCTTCCACCCGGCGTCCGTCACCATGGACGCCATGACCCCTCGATCCCTGTTCCGCGGCCTCGCGATCGCCGAACTCGTGACCTGGACCCTGCTGCTGGTGGGCATGCTGCTGAAGTACGGCCTGGGCGCCGGTGACTGGCCCGTGCGGATCGGCGGCGGAGTGCACGGCTTCGTGTTCCTGGCGTACCTCGTCGTCACGACGGTCGTCGCGGTGAACCAGCGGTGGTCGTTCGGCGCGACGGTCCTCGGCTGGGTGAGTGCGATCGTGCCGTACACGACGCTGCCGTTCGAGGTCGGCGTCGCCCGCCGCGGCATGCTCGACGGTGGGTGGCGTCGCGGCCCCGAGGCCGGGGAGCGCCCGGGTCCGCTCGACCGGCTGCTCTTCGTCGTGGTGGCGCACCCGTTCCTGGCCGCGGCGGTCGGGGTGGTCCTGGTGGCGCTCGTCTTCGTGGTGCTGCTGACGATCGGCCCGCCGGTCCCGTCGCGCTGACGGGTCGCGACCGGTTCGGTCGCGCGGCAGCACCACAGACGGACGGGAGGCCCGGTGCCAGATGGCACCGGGCCTCCCGTCCGTCGTGTGGTCGCGCCTACAGGCTGGCGAGCGCCGCGTTCAGCGTCGCCGACGGACGCATGACCGCACTGGTCTTGGCGTCGTCGGGCCGGTAGTAGCCGCCGATGTCCGCCGGGTGACCCTGCACCGCGACGAGTTCCTCGACGATGGTGTCCTCGTGCTCGGCGAGGGTCGTCGCGAGACCCTGGAACGCCGCGGCGAGCTCGGTGTCCTGGGTCTGCGCGGCGAGCTCTTCAGCCCAGTACTTCGCCAGGTAGAAGTGGCTGCCGCGGTTGTCGATCGAGCCGAGCTTGCGGCCCGGGGACTTGTCCTCGTCGAGGAAGGTGCCGGTCGCGCGGTCGAGCGTGTCCGCCAGGACCTTCGCCCGGGCGTTGCCGGTGACGCCGGCCAGGTGCTCGAGGCTGACCGCGAGGGCCAGGAACTCGCCCAGGCTGTCCCAGCGCAGGTAGTTCTGCTGCACCAGCTGCTGGACGTGCTTCGGTGCGGAGCCGCCGGCCCCGGTCTCGAACAGGCCGCCACCGCCGAGGAGCGGGACGACGGAGAGCATCTTCGCCGAGGTGCCGAGCTCCATGATCGGGAACAGGTCGGTCAGGTAGTCGCGCAGGACGTTGCCGGTGACGGAGATGGTGTCCTCGCCACGGCGGATCCGGTCGAGGGAGAAGCGCATGGCGTCCTCCGGCGACAGGATCTCGATCTGCAGCCCGTCGGTGTCGTGCTCCTGCAGGTACGTGCGGACCAGGCCGATCAGGACCGCGTCGTGGGCGCGGGTCTCGTCGAGCCAGAACACGGCGGGCGAACCGGTAGCGCGGGCGCGGGTGACGGCGAGCTTCACCCAGTCGCGGATCGCGATGTCCTTGGTCTGGCAGGCGCGCCAGATGTCACCCTGCTCGACGTCGTGCTCGAGGACGGTCTCGCCGGCGGCGTTCGTGACGCGGACGACGCCGTCGCCCGGCAGCTCGAAGGTCTTGTCGTGCGAGCCGTACTCCTCGGCCTTGAGCGCCATGAGTCCGACGTTCGGCACCGAGCCCATGGTCGCCGGGTCGAAGGCGCCGTGGGCACGGCAGTCCTCGATGACGGCCTGGTAGATGCCGGCGTAGCTGGAGTCCGGGATGACCGCGACGGTGTCGTGCTCGTCGCCGTCCGGGCCCCACATGTGGCCGGAGGTGCGGATCATCGCGGGCATCGAGGCGTCCACGATGACGTCGCTCGGGACGTGCAGGTTCGTGATGCCCTTGTCGGAGTCGACCATGGCGAGGTCGGGGCCGGCGTCGATGCCGTCCTGGAACGCCCGCTTGATCTCGGCGCCGTTCGGCAGCGCGTCGAGGCCGGCGTAGATCGAGCCCAGGCCGTCGTTCGGGGTGAGCCCGGCGGCGGCGAGGTCGGCGCCGTACCGCGCGAACACGTCGGGGAAGAACGCCCGGATGACGTGCCCGAAGATGATCGGGTCCGAGACCTTCATCATCGTGGCCTTGAGGTGGACCGAGAACAGCAGGTCCTCGTCCGCGGCGCGCTGGATCTGCTTCTGCAGGAACTGCTCGAGCGCGGCGACGTGCAGCACGGTGCCGTCCACGACCTCGCCGGAGACGACGGGGATCGACTGCTTGAGCACCTGCTCGCTGCCGTCCTGCCCGACGAAGGTGATCGTCAGGGTGTCGTCGGCCGGGGCGACCCAGGACTTCTCGTTGGAGCGGAAGTCGTCGACGCCCATCGTGACGACGTTCGTCTTCGAGTCCGAGCTCCACTTGCCCATGCGGTGCGGGTGCTTGCGGGCGTAGTTCTTCACCGACAGGGGGGCACGACGGTCCGAGTTGCCTTCGCGCAGCACCGGGTTGACGGCACTGCCCTTGACGCGGTCGTAGCGGGCGCGGGCGTCGCGCTCGTCGTCGGTGGTCGGCTCGTCGGGGTAGTCCGGCAGGTCGTAGCCCTGCGACTGCAGTTCGGCGATGGCGACCTTGAGCTGCGGGATCGAGGCCGAGATGTTCGGCAGCTTGATGATGTTCGCCTCGGGCGTCCCGGCGAGCTCGCCGAGTTCGGCCAGGGCGTCGTCCAGGCGCTGCTCAGCACTGAGCCGCTCCGGGAACAGGGCGATGATGCGGCCCGACAGCGAGATGTCGCGGGTCTCGACCTCGACGCCCGCGGTCTTCGCGAAGGACGCGATGACGGGCAGGAAGGAGTGGGTGGCGAGGAACGGGGCCTCGTCGGTGAGCGTGTAGATGATCTTGGCCATGCTGGCGGGTACTCCCTTGTTCGCGCGGTCCGTGCCCCCCACGCTACTCGCGGCGTGAGATGTCTCGACATCAAGATACCCGCCCTGTGGAGGAGCGCCAGTGATCCCCGGACCTGTGGAGGAAGCGACCAGCCGTGTCCGCCGCGGAACGCTCAGACCGTCAGGCGGAACACCCGGAGCCCGGCCGCCCGCAGACCGGCCGTCCCGAGCCGGGTGCGCAGGCTCCGGAAGGGCCGACGGAACCCCGACCAGGCCCTCGCCGCACCGAGCTGGTGCAGGACCTCGGCGGTCAGGGCGCGCTCGAGCTTCGGGGCCAGTCGGGTCGCCCGTGACACGGTGATCACGATGCGCACCGCACCCGGCCGGAGCAGGGGTTCGAGGAGCTCGGCCGCTTCCTGCGCCCGGTGGAACGCGGGGTCCTCGCCGGGCCGGCGGATCGCGATGACCGCGAGCTCCGCATCGGCGGTCTCGTGCAGCTCCGGCACGTCGTCGACACCGACCACACGCATCCGCGCTGCGTCGACTCCGGCACGGACGGCAGCGGCCCGCAGGATCGGGAGCAGGTCCTGGGTACCGGCCAGCACGACCTCCGCCGACCGCAGGTCGATGGGTTCGTGCCGCTCCCGCGGCGATCGGGCCATGAGGGGTCCTCTCCGTCGCTCGTCTCGACACTACTGATCCACAGCCGGGAGGCCCGGATCCCGTCGATCTGCGCACCCCCGACCGCAGTCGGCCCAGGAACGAGGGGCTGTACAACCGGACAGGTTCGTGCAGAATGGGCTCCGGCCATGACTCTCCCTGACGCAGACCACCCCCGCAGCACGCCCGTCGTGCACCTGACGCGTCGTGCTGCCCTGGCGGCGGAGCGGGCTGCCCTGGCGGCGGAGCGGGCCGAGCAGGCCGCCACGACGAAGCCCCGAACGCGTGCACCGCGACCGGCACCCGAGCGCACGCCGACCGCGACGACCCCGGTCGTCACCGCTCAGGCGCGCACCACCCCGGTCGTCACCACGCCGGCCGCCGCGCACGCCGACACCCGCATCCGCCGGGTCCCCCGCCGCGCAGTCGCCGTCGCCAGCAAGACGGCCGCCAACTCCGCCACCCCGGTGGACCGCCGCCGCGGCCGCGGAGCCCGCGCCAGCCGCCTCACCCTGACGAGCGCCGCCGCCGCACTCGCGATGTTCGGCGCCGCCGCGATGCCCGCGCACGCCAGCACCGGCACCTCCGCCGCCATCGCGACCTTCGCCCCCGCCGTGAGCACCCAGGACTTCGCCGTCACCCAGGTGGCGCTGCCGAGCACCTCGCGCGACGGCTTCACGGTCGGCGGCGGTGTCGCCTCGACGGGCGTCGGTGCCGTGGAGGCGGGCGAAACGGTCACGTACGGCGGCGACGTCCGCTCGCCGTTCCCGGGCCCGGTGCGGATGAGCTCCGGCTTCGGGTACCGCGCCGCTCCGTGTGGCGCCTGCTCGTCCCTGCACCAGGGGCTCGACTTCAACCCGGGCATGGGCGCTCCGATCGGCGCCGTCGCCGCGGGCACCGTGCGGGTGTCCGGGATCTACTTCTCGTACGGCGAGACCGTGATCATCGACCACGAGGTTGACGGCCGGAAGGTCTCGACCCTGTACGGCCACATGATCCCCGGCTCGTCGCCGCTCAAGGTCGGCGACCGCGTCGAGCCCGGCCAGTTCATCGGCAGCGTCGGGTCCTCCGGGGTCTCGACGGGGGCGCACCTGCACCTCGAGGTCCTCATGGATGGCACGCTGCCGATCGACCCGGCCGCCTGGCTCGCCGCGCACACCGGCCGCGCCCTCTAGTCGGAGCGCATCCGGCAGCGCCGTGCCGGCGGAACCCGACGGCGGACGGGAGGCGCGCCTCCGGACCGGTGCCGAGCCTCCCGTCCGACGCCCGCAGCCGGGCACACCGGCGGGCACGTAGCCTGGGGACATGGGTATCGACGTCCGCAACGAGATCCGCGACTTCCTGTCCAGCCGACGAGCCCGGCTCACCCCGGACCAGGCGGGCATGCCGTCGTTCGGCGGCGGCACCCGGCGCGTCCCCGGACTCCGTCGGCACGAGGTCGCGATGCTCGCGGGCGTCAGCGTCGACTACTACACGCGACTCGAACGCGGCACCCTCAAGGGCGTCTCGGAGGGCGTGCTCGACGGCCTGGCCACCGCCCTACAGCTCGACGAGGCGGAGCGCGCCCACCTGGCGGACCTCGCACACCTGGCGAACGCGGGCGTGAAGACCACCCACCGGCCGGTGCCGACGTCGGTGCGTCCCGCGGTGCAGCGTCTGCTCGACGCCATCACCGGTGCCCCGGCGTGGGTGCGCAACGAGCGGCTCGACATCGTCGCCGCGAACACCCTCGGCCACGCGCTCTACGCACCGGTGTTCGCCGGTGCCGGGCGCCCGGTCAACACCGCGCGCTTCGCGTTCCTCGACCCCGCCGCCCGCGACTTCTTCCCCCGCTGGGAGCAGACCGCCCGCGATGCGGTGGCCGTCCTCCGCACCACGGCGGCCTCGAACCCGTGCGAACCGGGCCTGATGACGCTGGTCAGCGAGCTCTCCGCGAAGAGCGAGGAGTTCCGTACCTGGTGGGCCGAGCACGACGTGCACGTGCACCGCTCGGGCCGGAAGCACCTGCACCACCCGATCGTCGGCGAGCTCGAGCTGACGTTCGAGGCGCTCGAACTGGTCGCCGACCCCGGGCTGACGGTGTTCACCTACGGCGCCGATGCCGGGTCGGAGTCCGAACGGTCCCTGTCGCTCCTCGGCACCTGGGCCGCCACCGAGTTGGCGGAGCAGCGGGCCGCCGTGCGGTCGACGGAGTCGGTCGACCAGGTCGACTGAGACGGACCCCGGACCGGACGCGCGCCGCAGCCGGAGCCGGAGCCGGAGCCGACGGCAGCAGTCCGGTTGCCGTCGACCTGCCCGCCGTAGGCTGACGGCGTGACGAGGACTGCGGACGGACCGGCTGGCGACGCCGAGCACGGCGGGGCCGACGGTGGCCCGAGCCCGTCCCGCCACCGTCGTCCGGAACCGGTCTTCGAACGGGCGATCCGGGTGGCGCTCGGGCAGGCCCGCACGGTCCTGCACGTCACCGCAGGCCCCGGGGGCGTCCCGTACGAACCGCGCGACCGGGACGTCACCGTCGTCGATCCCACCGCCGAGGCCCTGCCGTTCGCCGACGACTCCTTCGACGCCGCCTCGTCGGCCTTCTCGCTGCCCGAGTGGCCCGGGTGGCCCGAGTGGTCGGACCTCGAACGGGGTCTCGCCGAGGTCCGACGGGTCACCCGCGGCCCGGTCGTCCTGCTCACCCGCGACCCGGCCCGCATCCCAGACCACTGGCTCGCCACCTACGCGCCCGAGGTCCTGGCCCGTGACGCCCGACGCTGGCCGACGCTCGACCGCATCGCCGATGCCCTGGGCGGCGAGGTCACGACGACCCGCGTCCCGATCCCCTTCACGTGTGTCGACGGGTTCTCCGAGGCGTACTACGCCCGACCGGAGCGCCTGCTCGACGCCGCCGCCCGCCGAGCCGATCCCGCCTGGGCAGCCGTCGACGAGATGACCGCGGCCCGGTCGGTCGCCGCCCTCCGCACCGCGCTCGAGGACGGCTCTTGGGACGCCCGGTACGGCCGACTCCGTGTGCAGCCGTCCTCCGAGGGCTCGCTGGTACTCGTCGTCGCGCAGCCGTAGGGTGCTGGTGTGAGCAACCGTTCCGAGGAGGTCGTCGGCGCCTGCGCCGGCATCAGGGCCTGACGTCCCCGCCGTGTCGTCTGACACGGCGTCATCGTCGACCCTCTGAACGAACCGCACCCGTGACGCAGACTGCTGCGCCGGTGCCAGAACGACAGGCTCACCCATGCTCCCGATCACCGTCGAGGCCCTCCGCGCCTCCTTCGTCAACGCCTCCCGCCGCGAGGTCACCGAGATGACCGTCCCCGACCTCGACGCCGTCCCCTGGGACGACCTCACCTTCCTGGGGTGGCGGGACCCGAAGACCCCGCGCCGCGCCTACGCGGTCATCCCGACCCTGGACGGCGAGCTGGTCGGCATCGTGTTCCGGCAGGCCGAGGCCTCGCCACGCTCCCGCGCCCAGTGCTCGTGGTGCCAGGACGTGAAACTGCCGAACGACGTCGTCTTCTACAGCGCCAAGCGCTCCGGCCCGGCGGGTCGGAAGGGCGACACCGTCGGCACGCTGGTCTGCCAGGACTTCCAGTGTTCGCGGAACGTCCGGAAGACCCCGCCGCCGGCGTACGAGGGCTACGACGTCGAGGCCGCCCGCCTCCAGCGGATGGACGACCTGCAGTTGCGGGTCGCGGCGTTCGCAGCTGAGGTCTGACGCGACCCGACGACAGACGGAAGGCACGGTGCCAGCTGGCATCGTGCCTCCCTTCCGTCAGGTGGTGGCGTCGGTCAGCGACCGATGCTCGACATGTCGGGGTAGCGGTCCCCGGTCGGCAGCGGCAGCGCCGAGAGGCGCTCGACCTGTTCGGGCGTGAGCGTGAGGTCGGCCGCGCCGACGTTCTCCTCGAGCCGCGAGACGCGCTTCGTGCCCGGGATCGGGACGACGTCGTCGCCCTGGGCGAGGAGCCACGCGAGCGCGACCTGGGCGGGGGTGCCGCCGACCTCGTCCGCGATGCCCTTCACGGCGTCGACGATCTTCATGTTCGCCGCGAAGGCCTCCTCCTGGAAGCGCGGGTTGGCGGAGCGGAAGTCGTCGGCGTCCAGGTCGGACGGCTTCGTGATGGCGCCCGTGAGGAACCCACGGCCGAGCGGCGAGTACGGCACGAGACCGATCCCGAGCTCGCGCAGCGTGTCGAGGACGTCGCCCTCGGGGTCGCGGGTCCACAGCGAGTACTCGCTCTGCAGCGCGGTGATCGGGTGCACGGCGTGGGCCTTGCGGATCGTCGCGGCACTCGCCTCGGAGAGACCGATGTGGCGGATCTTGCCCTCCTGCACGAAGCCGGCGAGCTGCCCGATGACGTCCTCGATCGGCACGGCCGGGTCGACGCGGTGCTGGTAGTAGAGGTCGATGTGGTCGGTTCCGAGGCGGCGGAGCGAGCCTTCGAGGGCGGTGCGCACGGAGTGCGGGGCCGAGGTCAGCCCGCGCTCCTGGCTCGGCGTCTCCTCGTCGGCCTCGTGCTTGTACAGGCCGAACTTCGTGGCGATGACGACCTCGTCGCGGCGGCCCTTGAGGGCTTCGGCGAGGAGTTCCTCGTTCGTGTACGGGCCGTACGCCTCGGCGGTGTCGAACAGCGTGACGCCGAGGTCGATGGCGCGGTGGATGGTGCGGAGGGACTCGGCGTCGTCGGAGCCGGCGCCCGAGTAGAAGGCGCTCATGCCCATGGTGCCGAGGCCGATCGCGCCGACCTGGAGGTCGGCGAGCGTGCGTGTCTGCATGCGTGGTCCTTTCGTCTGCAGTCCCGGTCTACTCGCCCCGGCCGCGTCGGAGGGAGGCACTGACCGTGCCCGCCTGGTGGGAATGCCCGAAGCCGTCATCGGTCGGGGCCGCCACGGACGACGACGGACCCGGTCCACGCGGGTGCGCGGTGCCGGGTCCGTCGAGTGGTGCGAGCTGGTGGTCAGCGCTTGCGGAAGTACGCGTTCGAGCTGGGGAGGAACATCAGCACGGCGGCGATGATGACGACGATGACGCCGATCGTGCCGACGATGTTGAACGCGGCTGCGATGCCGAGCACCTGCAGGATCGCGAGGACGAGCAGCACGATGCGGGCCCAGTTGCGGCCGTCGCGCATCTTGAAGACGATGAAGAGCTGGACGAGCGCGATGATGATCGCGAACACGGCACCGATGGTGACGGCTGCTCCGATCGCGGCGCCCTGACCCTCGGCCTGCGCCTGGACCTGCGGCGACGAACCAGCACCGATGAAGCCGAGCACACCGCGGATGATCCCGAGGACCACCGTGACCAGCCAGAGGATGAACGAGACGGTGACGGGTGTCGGACGACCGGTGGCGGAGTTGGTGCTCATCGGAGAGTTCCCTTCGTGGCTCGGTGAGCCGGTTGACAGCAGTGAACCTGAACGTAGTCTTCGAAACGGCTGATGTCCGTTCTCCGCGTGGTCGGATCGTGCCGTGAACCTGACCTTCCGGCTCCTGCTGCTCACCCTGCGCGTGCGCCTGTCGCCGCGCCGCCGGCTGTCGCTCTGGGACGAGTCGCGGACCCCGTTCCGCGTGACGCTCACCGACCTGGACCCGCTCCGGCACGTCAACAACGGCAAGTACCTGTCCCTCCTCGACCTCGGCCGCCTCGAGCTGCTGCTCCGCTCCGGCGCGTGGCACACGTACGCCGAGCACGGCTGGTACTCGGTGGTGTCCGCGCAGACGATCACCTACAAGCGGTCGTTGACGCTGGGGCAACGTTTCGAGCTGCGGTCGCGGGTGCTCGGGGTGGACGAGCGCGCCGTGTACATGGAGCAGACGTTCGTCCGCCGCGGGG
This sequence comes from Curtobacterium sp. APC 4022, assembly GCF_030407555.1. Taxonomy (NCBI): domain Bacteria; kingdom Bacillati; phylum Actinomycetota; class Actinomycetes; order Micrococcales; family Microbacteriaceae; genus Curtobacterium; species Curtobacterium sp. APC 4022. The sequence continues at coordinate 56,420 of NZ_JASDDD010000002.1, read as the reverse complement.
ACGTCGTGGCGCGTGCGGTGGTGCAGGCCCGGTTCCTGCGACGGACGGGAGGCTCGGTGTCGCCCGACGAGCTGCTCGCGGCGTCCGGCGGGTCACCTCGTGACCTGACCCTGCCGGCCTGGGTGTCGGCGTGGGCCGCGTCCGTCCGGATCAGCAGCGACGACCGGGGCTGAGCGTGGCCGCCGAGATCGAGCCGTTCGTCGTCGCCGACGCCGCTGCCTGGCGTGCCTGGTTGGACGGGCACGAGGAGCTGTCCGACGGGGTGTGGCTGGTCCTCGCGAAGAAGGGCACGACGAGTCCGACGAGCCTGACGTACGCGCAGGCCCTCGACGAGGCGCTCTGCTCCGGCTGGATCGACGGGTCGAAGCGCGGCCTCGACGACGCCACGTTCCTCCAGCGGTTCACGCCGCGACGGAAGGCGTCGCTGTGGTCGCAGCGGAACGTCGGGCTGGTCGCGGCGCTGGTCGAGGCCGGACGGATGCGTCCACGCGGTCAGGCGGAGATCGACCGGGCGAAGTCCGACGGCCGGTGGGACCGGGCGTACGCGGGTGCCGCGACCGCAGAGGTGCCGGCGGACCTCCGGTCGGCGCTCGACGCCGTACCCACGGCAGCCGCGCTGTTCGCCGACCTCGACGCGACGAACCGGTACGCGGTCGTGCACCGGGTGGTGACCGCCCCGAGCCCGACTGCGCGGGCGAACCGGGTCGCGAAGCTGGTCGGGATGCTCGAGCGTGGAGAGACGCCGTACCCCCGTCCCCGGGTGGACCCTCAGGACCGTGGTGCCGGGCAGGCGTAGACCGGGTGCATGACCACTGGCACTGACACCACGAACCGTCCAGCCGCTTCGTCCGGCACCTTCCGCATCGGCGGGGACCTCGAGGTCAACCGCCTCGGCTACGGCACCATGCAGCTCACCGGCCCCGGCGTGTGGGGACCGCCGAAGGACCACGACGAGGCGATCCGCGTCCTCAAGCGCGCCGTCGAGCTCGGCGTGAACTTCTTCGACACCGCCGACTCGTACGGCCCCTACGTCGCCGAGGAGCTCCTCAAGGAGGCCCTGCACCCCTACGGCGACGACGTCGTCATCGCGACGAAGGCCGGCCTGACCCGCACCGGCCCGAACGAGTGGCCGCCGGTCGGCCGCCCGGAGTACCTGCGCCAGGAGGCCGAGATGAGCCTCCGCCGTCTGGGTCTCGAGCGCATCGACCTGTTCCAGCTGCACCGCATCGACCCGAAGGTCCCGCTGGAGGACCAGATCGGTGAGCTCAAGAAGCTGCAGGACGAGGGCAAGATCCGCCACATCGGCCTGTCCGAGGTCTCCGTCGACGACGTGAAGGCCGCGCAGGAGATCGCCACGATCGTCTCCGTGCAGAACCTCTACAACCTCACCGACCGCTCGGCCGAGGAGCTCCTCGACTGGTCGGAGCAGCAGGGCATCGGGTTCATCCCGTGGTTCCCGCTCGCGACCGGCGGGCTGACGGGCACCGACTCGCCGCTGACCGAGCTGGCGAAGCAGAAGGACGCCACCCCGGCGCAGGTCGCGCTGGCCTGGCTGCTCAAGCGCTCCCCCGTCATGCTCCCGATCCCGGGCACCTCGAGCGTCGACCACCTCGAGGACAACCTGCAGGGCGCGACGATCGAGCTCTCCGACGACGAGTTCCAGGAGCTGTCGAAGCTGCACAGCTGAGTTGTTCCGGTTCGACGGGAGGCCCGTGGCGGGATCGCCACGGGCCTCCCGTCCGTCGTCCGGATGATGTTCGCGCCGTTCGCTTGCCGACCCATACCGAGTATGTGCATACTCGGTATGCCCGCGGGGAAGTGCTCCGCCGGGTCGAGGGAGAACGATGAGCGTTCGCATGGGCGTACTCGCACTGCTGGTGGCCGAGCCGGGCTACGGCTACCAGCTCCGGGGGGAGTTCGAGCACCGCACGGGGGGCAGCTGGCCGCTGAACATCGGCCAGGTCTACACGACGCTCGACCGGTTGGAGCGCGACGGCCTCGTGGCCCGCGGCGACGCCGACGACGACGGACACGTCGTCTACACGGCGACCGACGCGGGACGCGAGGCGGTCGACCGGTGGTTCAGCGAACCGGTGCCCGCCAAGCGCGGCCGCGACGAGTTGGCGATCAAGTTCGCCATCGCGGTGACCGTGCCCGGCGTGGACGTGCAGCGCCTCGTGCAGGTGCAGCGGACGGCGGCGGTCCGGGCGCTGCAGGACCTGACCCGACTCAAGCGCACCACGGACCCCGAGACGGAGCTGGCGTGGTCGCTCGTCCTCGAGTCGATGGTGTTCCAGGCGGAGTCCGAGGTGCGGTGGCTCGACCACGTCGAGTCGAGCGTCGCGCGGTACCGACCCGCTCCCCGGGCGAGCGCCGACACCCCGGACGACGAAGACGTGTACGGCAGCGAGCCCACCGCCCGCCGCGGCACGGGTGTCGCCCGATGAGCACGACCGCGCTCCTCGAACTCGACGCCGTCGCCGTGCAGTACGGCAGCGGAGCGCAGGCCGTGACCGCCCTGGCCGGTGTCGACCTGACGATCCGTCCCGGTGAGATGGTCGCCGTGATGGGCACCTCCGGCTCCGGGAAGTCGACGCTGCTGTCGGTCGCCGGCACCCTGATGCCCCCGACGAGCGGCGAGGTCCGCATCGACGGCGAATGGGTGTCCGACCGCCCGGCCCGCGAACTGGCAGCCCTGCGGCGACGCGTGCTCGGCTTCGTGTTCCAGGACTTCAACCTCATCCCCTCGCTGACCGCGGTCGAGAACGTGGCGCTGCCGCTCGAGCTCGACGGCTGGCGCACCGGACGTGCACGGAAGGCGGCGGAGCTGGCGCTCGAGAGCGTCGAACTCGGCCACCGGCTGGACGCCTGGCCGGACGACCTCTCGGGCGGGCAGCGACAGCGGGTCGCCATCGCCCGCGGGGTCGTCGGCGACCGCAAGCTCGTCCTCGCCGACGAACCGACCGGGGCCCTCGACTCCCAGACCGGCGAGGTCGTGCTCCGCATGCTCCGCCGACACGTCGACTCCGGTGCCGGTGCACTGCTCGTCACGCACGACGCCCGGCACGCTGCGTGGGCGGACCGGATCGTGTTCCTCCGCGACGGCCGCATCGTCGACGAGACCGTGTACGCCGGCGTCGAGCTGGCCCTGACCGACGCGCAGGACCGCCCGTGAGCGAGCGGCCCCGTCGGGACACGCACCGCCCGACGATCCGCAGTCGGACCCCGTTCGCCGTCCGGCCGGCACTGCTGCTGGCCCGACGTCTGGCGTTCGCCCGACCCGGGCGGGCCGTGCTCGTCGCGGCGCTCATCGGGCTGCCGATCGCCGGCCTGGCCGCGGGTGGGGTGCTCATCGCGTCGACCACGCCGAGCACCCAGGACCGTTTGGACGTCGAACTCGGGCAGTCCGCGGCGATGCTCGAGGCGAACGGCCCCGACCTCGCCGGCATGCGGCAGGACCCGGTCGACCGGTACACCTCGACGATCGCCAAGAAGAGCCCGCTGCAGCGGTACTACGACCGACCGGACACCTCCGACGCCGACGCCAGCGCCTTCCCGACGCCGGACCTGCTCGGCTCCGTACCCGACGGGGCGGCGTCGATCCCGGTCCGGCAGGGCACCGCGGTCGTCAGCGGCCCGAAGGTCCCCGTCACGGTCAACGCCGTCGAGGGGCAGACCTGGGCCGGCGCACTGCAGGGGCACTGGCAGCACCTCGAGGGCAGCGTCCCGGAGTCGGGAGACCAGGTCCTCGTCACCCCGGCGACCCTCGACCGGTTGCACATCGCGATCGGCCAGACCCTGCAGCTCGACGACCCCGTCCAGCGGCAGGTCACCGTCGTCGGGACGCTCCGCGACCTGGGCATGCCGAACTCGAACCTCGCGGTCTTCGGGGAGTGGGGGTCGCTCGGGCTCGCAGACGACGGCACCACGCAGGTGTTCCTGCCCGACCGCAGCATCACCTGGCCGGAGATCCAGCGGTACAACGACCACGGCATCGTCGTCGAGTCGCGGGCCGTCGTGCTCCACCCGCCGTTCCCGAGCGCGAGCTCTCGCGGCTCGGGGTCCCTCATCAGCTACGGGTACGTGGGGCTCGCCGGGGTGTTCGCGCTCTTCGAGGTCGGGCTGCTCGCCGCGGCCGCGTTCCTGGTCAGCTCCCGCGCCGACACCCGCACCCACGCCGTGCTCGCCAGCGTCGGCGGGGACCGGCGCTTCCTGTTCACGGTGGTGTCGTCGTCCGGGCTCGTGCTCGGTGCCGTCGGGGCGGCCGTCGGGACCGCGCTCGGCATCGTCGGTGGCGTCGTCGCGTTCCACCTGCTCGACTCGGGCGACCGGTTGCAGTACCCCGGCGTGCACCTGCCCTGGCTGGTGCTGCTCGTCGTGCTGGTGCTCGGCGTCCTGGCCGGCTGGGCCGCGTCGCTCGTCGCCGCCCGGAGCGCCAGCCGGGTCGACGTCGACAGTGCCCTCCGTGGAGCCACCCGTCCCGCCCCGGTCTCCCGGCGGCGCTGGGCAGCGGCGGCCGGACCGGTGCTCACGGTCGTCGGCATCGCGATGACCCTGGTGTGCGGTGTCGTCGTCCTCGCGCTCAACGCCCGCCCCGTGCAGGAGGACCACCTGGCCCTCATCGTCGGTGCCGGCGTCGCCCTCGGACCCTGCCTGGCACAGCTCGGCATCGTCCTGGCCGCCCGGCGGCTGCTCGGCGCGGTCGCCCGGGTCGGCGAGCGGTTCGGCCTGCCCGCTCGGATCGCCGTCCGGGACGCCGTCCGCAACCCGGTCCGGACCGTGCCGGTGCTGGCGAGCGTGATGAGCGTCGTGTTCGTCGCCACCGTCGTCCTGACCTTCACGGCGTCGCAGTCGGCCCAGAGCAACGAGCAGTACACGTTCCGGACCGCTGAGGGCGTCGGTACGACCTCGGTGACCGACACCGACGGGGCAGCGGATGCCGACCTCACCGCGCGGGCGGTGCGCGTCGTGCGACAGGTCGTCCCGGAGGCGCACGTCCGCGTGCTCGGGGCGAGCATCGAGAACCGCTCGGACGACGGACCGATCACCCTGCCCGTCGACGTCCACCGGCCCGACTGCGCGAGCGGTGACAGCGGACCCTGCTCGGCCTGGTTGGCGGGGCCGGACAGCAGCAGCCCGCACGTCCTGACGGGCAGCGCCGACGACCTCGGCGTGCTGATCGGGCACCAGCCGTCCCGAGCAGCGCGCGCGGCCCTCGAGCGCGGCGACGCGGTGGCGGTCCGGAGCGAGTTCGTCGAGGACGGCGTCGTCCGCTTCGACACCCGAAAGGCCTCGCAGTTCGCGATGTACGGGGAGAAGCCGACCGGCAAGGCGCTGCACACCACGACCGTGCCGGCCGTCGTCGAGCAGACCGACGAGCCGCTGCAGATCGCCGTGTTCCTCACCCCGCAGGGTGCCGCACGGCACGGCCTGGAGACCGCGCCGAACTACCTGGTCGGCAGCTTCCCCGACGGCATGTCGACGGAACGCGCGGACACCCTCGCTGCCACCTGGCAGGCCGCCGCCGGGCAGCAGGCCGACACCTGGTACCCGTCGTTCACCGTCGAGACCGGGCCACAGGACCCGTTCCGTCCGATCGCCCTGGTCGTCGTCCTGCTCGCCGGCATCGTCACGCTCGGGGCCACGACGGTCGCGATCGGGTTGGCCCGCGCCGATGGTCGCCGTGACGACGAGGTGCTCGACGCGATCGGCGCCTCCCCCGGGGTGCGTCGTCGGGTCTCCACCTGGCAGGCCGCGGTGCTCACCCTGGTCGGCTCGCTGGTCGGGGTCGCGCTCGGGATACTGCCGCTCCGTGCGCTCACGCTGCGGTTCACGCCGACGCCGCTCGGCGTCTCGCACCTGCCGTTCGCGCCGGACCCGACCTCGCTCGTGGTGCTCGCGATCGGGCTGCCGCTCCTGGTCACCGCCGGGGTGTGGGCCGTGGCCGGGCGTCGGCGGCGGGTCGCGGTGCGCCGGACGGCCTGACCGGCGGACGGTCTGACCGGCGGACGGGAGGTGCGGTGCCAGCGGGCACCGTGCCTCCCGTCCGGTGTGTGGTCGCGGACCGCTACTCGGTCAGCCGGACGAGCAGGGGCAGGAAGAGCCCGGCGAGCCAGGAGAGCACGAGCACCGAGGCACCGACCGCCAGGAGGCGGCGGCGACTGCGCTGCTTCGGGCTCTCCGCGATGCCCCAGACGCCGGCGCGGACGAGCAGGCGGTTCGCTTCGCCGACGAGGCGGCGGACCTCCGGGTCCTCCATGTCGAGGTCGCCGTTCTCGGCGTGCTCGGCGATGGCGGTGGCTTCGTCGACCGTCAGCGCGGTGTCGCCCGTCGCACGGTCCCTGCGTCGCATGCGCCCACGGTAGCCCGCGGGTGCCCGGAGGGCCACCGTGGCGGCCGCGGGGCGGCGCGCGGCGCGCTCGGGCTGCGCACAACGGAAACCGGCTCGAACCACGGACTCCCGTGGTTCAAGCCGGTTGCGGTTGTGCGGCGGCAGCTCGCGCCAGCGGGCCGCCGCGCGCCAGCGGGCCGTGGGGCCGCGGCAGACGGGAGGCGCGGGGCGGGCCGGCACCGCGCCTCCCGTCCGGCGGCGGTCACTCGGGCAGCGGCTCCGCGTACGTGCGGAAGTCGCCGCGCTCGGTGTGGATCGCCCACAGCCGCTCGGCGATCGACCGACCCGAGTGCTCGTCCTGGCCGTCGTCGATGCCGAACGGGATGATCAGCTGGCCGACGTGGACGTCCTCGTCGCGGACGGCGTCGTGGAGCAGCTGTGCGTACGCGGTCTCGCCGGCGAACGCGACCGAGGTGCCGGTGACGCGGGCTCCCGGGCGGACGGCGCTGCCGCCGTTGACGAACAGGATCGTGCCGTGGCCGAGCGCCCGCATGCCGGGCAGGACCTGACGGACGGCGTTCACCGAGCCGTAGACCGAGAACTCGATCGGGCCGACGAGGTCCTCGGCGGTGGTCTCGAGGACGGGCCGCATGTACTCCTTCGCGGGCAGCGGGCTGTACTGCAAGACCTCGATCGGGCCGAGCTGCTCGGTGGCCTGCTCGAGGGCGTGGCGGAGCGAGTCGCCGTCACGGACGTTCGCGGCGAACCCGGCCGCCTGGTGCCCCTGCTCGCGGAGGGACGCGGCGAGCTCGTCGAGCCGCGCCTGGTTGCGGGAGATCAGGGCGACGGCGAAGCCCTCGCGGGCGAAGCGTTCCGCGACGGCGAGCCCGAGGCCCTTGCCGGCGCCGACGATGGCGATGGTGGTCATGTGGTCCTCCGGGGACGGTTGGTGGTCGTTCCACTGAACCAGGCGGCCCGGTGCGGCAGCCCGGGGTCGGTGGCCGGGACGGTCAGGGGCGGTGGTACTCGTCGTCGGCGACGTGCTCCAGCCAGGTCGTCGTCGTCGCGGGGTCGTCGGCGTTGTCGAGCATCGCCAGGTGCGCCATGAAGTCGTCGGGGGTCGCGCCGTGCCAGTGCTCCTCGCCCGGGGGCGTGTACAGCGTCTGGCCGGGGTGCAGTTCGACGACCTGGCCGTCCCGCGTGCCGACGAGGGCGACCCCGTCGGTGACGTGCAGCGTCTGTCCCTTGACGTGCGAGTGCCAGGCGGTCCGGGCTCCCGGTGTGAACCGGACCAACGCGACGGTCATCGTCTGCCCGGGCTCCTTCGGCGCCGCGATCGGGTCGAGCCAGACGTCGCCGGCGAACATCTCGGGCGGGTTCTTCGTGGTGGGCTGCTTCGGTTCGATCTGCATGCCGTCGACGGTAGGACGATCGGGTCGACGTCGGGAGGGTCTGGTCGAACACCCCTCAGCGGGAGCCAGAGACCTGCGGCGTCCACCCGGGTGTGGCGATCGTGCCGTACCAGAGCGCGTACTCCGACCGGTCACTCGTGCGCGCCTGGATCCACACCCCGGAACGAGCGGGCACGGTCACCGGGATGCGCGCCGTCCGTCCACACCGCAGCGCGGCCCGGCCCGCGACGACGCCGTCCTCGCCGTCGCGGCCCTCGGGGAAGACCCGGACCGTGACCCGGACCGCTCCGGCATCGCGGCAGACCGCGACGACGTCGTAGTCGCCAGCCGGGGTCGACTCGCTGATGAGGCCGCCCTCGGCGACGTCGCCGCTGCGGAGGAGCTGCCCACCGCCGCTGTCCCAGCCGTCGGGGTCGGCGACGGTGTCCGCGGTCCGGTCGAGCCAGGCCTGGGCGGAACGTTGCCGGTCGGCATCGGTGCCCGAGCACGCCGTCAGCGCCAGGACGCCGAGGACGAGTGCGGCGACGGCGACGAGCCGGCGGCTGCCAGCGGTGGTCTGCATGCCCGGAGCATGGCACGGCCGACCGACACGACGAGCGTGTCCGTGTCGTGTCCGTGTCGTGTCCGCGACCCGCACACGCCCAGCCCCTCCGCACCTCCGCGGGGTGCAATCGGTCCACACCCACCCCGGAGGCACCCCATGACGCAGACCCGTCGTACCGTCTCGGCCGTGAGCGTCGCGCTCGTCGCCCTGGCCCTCACCGCCTGCACCGGCGACGACCGGAGCGACCCGTCGGGCGCACCCCGGGCCTCCGCCCCGGCCGACCTGGCGACCGGCCAGGTCGCACCGGACGGGCCAGCGAGCGACGTGGCCACCGGACTGGAGGCGCCCTGGTCCGTCGTGCGCACCGGTGACGGTGCCGACGCGCTCGTCAGTCTGCGCGACTCGGCCGAGGTGCTCGAGCTGTCAGCCGACGGTGACACCCGCACCGTGGGCACCGTCCCCGGCGTCCGGCACGGCGGCGAGGGCGGCCTGCTCGGGCTCGCCCTGCACGACGACGACCTGTTCGTCTACTCGACCGGCGAGGACGGCAACCGCATCGAGCGCTACGACCTGCGAGGCTCGACCGGCTCGTACACGCTCGGTGACGCGACGACCCTGATCGACGACCTGCCCGCGAACACCTTCCACGACGGCGGCCGGATCGCGTTCGGACCGGACGGCATGCTCTACGCCAGCGTCGGGGACGCCGGCGCGAGCGAGGACGCGCAGGACCAGGACTCGCTCGCCGGCAAGATCCTACGACTGACCCCGGACGGCGACGTGCCGGACGACAACCCGTTCCCGGACTCCCCGGTCTGGAGCCTCGGGCATCGGAACGTCCAAGGGCTCGGGTGGAGTGCGGACGGCACGATGTTCGCCTCCGAGTTCGGGCAGGACCGACGTGACGAACTGAACGTCATCGAGCCGGGCAGCAACTACGGCTGGCCCGAGGTCGAGGGCACCGGCGGCGAGGACCAGGGGTTCGTCGACCCGGTGCAGCAGTGGGCCACCGACGACGCCAGCCCGAGCGGTCTGGCCGTCGTCGGCGACACGGTGTTCATCGCGAACCTGCAGGGACGGGTGCTCCGTGGCGTGCCGGTCGATGACCCCGGCAGCGCGCACGAGTACTTCGCCGGGGAGTACGGCCGGATCCGCACGGTCCTGGCCGGGCCGGACGACACGCTGTGGTTCGTCACGAACAACACCGACGGGCGCGGTGACCCCGGCGCGGGCGACGACCGGATCGTGCAGGTCCCATTGACCACCGGGTCCTGACGCCCCTCGTCGAGGACGCCCGGCAGTCAGGGGACGAGCCGCTCCGCCCGGTAGCGGTCGAACAGCCGGGTGAACGAGTCGAGGGTGCGGTGGTGCTCGGTGAACCCGGCGAGCCGGCTCTTCGACATGTCGGTCATCACCTCGATGTCCCGACCGAGGTCCGCGTCGGTGTGCCACCAGGACGCCAGGCGCTCCAGGTCCGGCTCGACCAGGCCGTGCTCGGCGACGATCTCGGCCCAGACCGGTGCCGCGTCGGCCATCTGCTCCTCGAAGGGGCGCGGGGCGGTGTCGAAGCCCTCGGCCTCGACGCCCAGGTGCGCGGCGATCCGCGGCCACATCCAGCGCCAGCGGAACACGTCGCCGTTCGCGGTGTTGAACGCCTCGTCGGCCCCGGCCGGGTCCGTCGCCGCCCACACCATCTGCGCGGCGAGCAGGTCGGCGTCGGTGACGTCGGTCAGGCCGTTCCACTGCGTCTCGCTGCCGGGGAACACCATCGGTCGGCCGGTGTGCCGGCTGATCGCCGCGGCGACCGCGATGGTGAGCCCCATGTTCATGGCGTTGCCGACCGCGTACCCGAGGACGGTGTGCGAGCGGTGCACCGACCAGGTGAAGCCCTGACGCGCGGCGACGGCGAAGAGCTCGTCCTCCTGCGCGTAGTAGAAGTTGTCGACGTCCAGGCGCGGCTCGTCCTCGTGGAACGGGGTGTCCGGCATCGCGCCCTGCCCGTACGCCTCGAACGGGCCGAGGTAGTGCTTCAGCCCGGTCATCAGCGCCACGTGCTGCACCGGTGCGTCGGCGAGCGCGGCGAGCAGGTCGCGGACCATGCCCCCGTTGACGGCGATGTTCTCGGCCTCGGTCGCCTGCCGCGACCACGCCGTGAAGAACACGTGGGTGGCGGGGACGTCCGCCAGGGTCGTGGTCAACGACCCTGCGGAGCGCAGGTCGGCGGAGCGCCAAGTGACGCCGTCGCGTTCCGCTCCCGGGCGGCGGGAGAGCGCGGTGACGGTCCACCCGTCGGCGACGAGGTGGTCGACGATCGCCGATCCGGCGATGCCGGTGGCGCCGACGACGAGGGCGTGCGGGGTCGCGGTCATGCGGGTCCTTCCGGTGGAGGGCGGTGAACCGGAGACAACACCTGTCGGCTGTGTGCATTCCGTCCCGCGCGTGGTCCTCCCCGAGCCCGCCCCGCTGAGACTCCGCACACCTCTGCGGCCGCGATGCCAGTACCGGAGCGGGATGTCCCCCAGCGGTCCTCCGAATGCCGGACTTGTCGACCCCTGGCAGCGGCCCGAGCATTCGATCGTGAAGCACACTCAAGGGGAACTCGGAACGACGCCGAAGACGGCGCGCTCCCGGGTCAAGGTCGGATTCATCGGGATCGTGACAGCCACGATCGCTCTGGTGGGGGCGGTGGGGCTCGCCACACCGGCCCTCGCCGCACAGCCCGGACAGAACACGGGCGGCGGGCCTTCCACAGCGGCCAACGACGCCATCGCCTACGCGGAGAGCATGTGGAGCACGAGCGACGGCGGCCAGAACAACAGCACCTACTACGCACTCGGCGGCAACGGCCCCAGCGCATGGGACTGCTCGGGCCTGGTCTGGAAGTCGTACCTCCAGGCCGGCATCGACCTGTCGAACGGTGCGTCCCGCCCGGTCGTCGGTGACGAGTACAACGCGTTGAAGAGCAACCTCGTGTCCCGGGCGAACGCGGAGCCCGGCGACATCCTGTTCTGGACGAGCACCGGCACCACCGGCGGCGACTTCCTCCACGACGGCATCTACCTCGGCAACGGGTACATGGTCGCAGCGGCCGCTCCGGGCGAAGGCGTCAAGGAGCAGACGCTCTGGTCGGAACCCGGTGAGCAGCTCCTCGACGTCGTCGGGCGACCGACCGGTTCGCTGAGCGGCTCGGGCTCGGGCGGCAGCACCGTGAAGACCACGACCTACGTCACCGCTGCACAGGTCAACACCGGCAAGCTCTGGAGTGTCACGGCGGGCAACGCAGCGACCGCCTACCCGGTGGGCGTCGCTGCGGGAACCAGCCCGGCGATCGCCACCCTCGGCGGCGGCAAGTACGTGACCGCGTTCCAGGCTGCGGGCGGTGCGCTCTGGACCGTCGATTCGGGCGGAGCGGCGACGTCGTTCCCGGTCGGCATGAAGGCCGGTACGAGCCCGTCGATCATCCCCACCTCCGGCGGTGGGTACGTCGTGGCGGTGCAGACCAACACGGGCAAGCTCTGGACGATCACGAACACGAAGGCGGCGACCGCGTTCGACATCGGCATGGCGGCCGGGACGAGTCCCTCGATCGCGGCTGTCGGCAGCGGCTACGTCGTCGCCGTCCAGACGAACACCGGTGACCTGTGGAGCGTCACGAACACCAAGGCCGCGACGTCGTTCGGCGTCGGGATGCAGGACGGCACCAGCCCGTCGATCACTGCCACCGCGAACGGTGGCTACGTCATCGCCGCGCAGACGAACACCGGTGCGCTGTGGAGCGTGACGAACACGAAGGCCGCAACCGCCTTCCCGATCGGCATGCAGGACGGCACCAGCCCGTCGATCCTCGCGCTCTCGAACGGCGGCTACGTCATCGCTGCGCAGACGAACACCGGCAAGCTGTGGACGATCACGAACGGCAAGGCGGCGACGGCGTTCGACATCGGCATGGCATCGGGCACCAGCCCGGCCATCGCCGCGGTCGGCAGCGGTTACGTCGTGGCGGTCCAGACGAACGGCAACGACCTCTGGACGGTCACGAACGACAACGCCGCAACCTCGTTCAACGTGGGCATGAAGGCAGGAACGAGCCCCGCGATCCTCGCCCAGTAGTCCGTCCTGCCCGATCAGGAGCACCCCGCACCACCCGGTGCGGGGTGCTCCTGCACGAGGTACGGACGTGACCTCCCTCGTGTGGTCGTCTGCGCCTACCGTCGTGGAGGTGACACCACAGACCCCGAACCCGTCCGGACCGCACGGCATGACGACCGGCCGTACCCTCCTGTTCGCCGTCGGCGGTGGCGCCGCGGTCGGGAACCTGTACTGGGCCCAGCCGCTGCTCGACGAGATCGCCGCGGACCTGCACGCTTCGTCGTCGCTGGCCGGGTTGCTCGTCACCGTGACGCAGGTCGGGTACGCGCTGGGGATCCTCCTGGTCGTCCCCCTCGGTGACGTCCTGGACCGTCGGCGTCTGGTCCCCGGGGTGCTCGTCGCGTCGGCCGTCGCGCTGCTGCTCGCCTCGGTCGCACCCTCGTTCGGCGTGCTGCTCGGTGCCCTCGGCCTGGTCGGGCTGACGACCGTTGCCGGGCAGCTCCTGACACCACTCGCCGGCGACCTGGCCGACCCGGCCGCCCGAGGTCGTGTGGTCGGCACCGTGGCGTCCGGCATGCTCACCGGCATCCTGGTGTCGCGGACGGTCAGCGGGCTCGTGGCCCAGGTGGCCGGCTGGCGCGCGATCTACGTCGTCGCCGCGGTCGCCGCCCTCGTGCTCGCGGTCCTGCTGCGCCGGGCGATCCCCCACCTCGACCGTCGCGACCGCGTGCCGTACCCACAGCTCATCGGGTCGGTGTTCCGGGCGGTGGCGCACCACCGGTCGGTGCAGGTGACCCTGGTGCTCGGCGCGTCGGCGTTCGCGGTGTTCACGATGTTCTGGACGGCGCTGACGTTCCTGCTGAGTGCTCCGCCGTTCGGGTACTCCCCTGCCGCGATCGGTCTCGTCGGGCTGGCCGGGCTCACCGGGGCTGTCGCAGCCCAGCGTGTCGGACGTCTGCACGACCGCGGATTGTCGGTGCCGGTGACCGGGGCGGCGCTCGCGCTCGGGCTCCTGTCACTGGTCGTCGCCGGGCTCGGAGCGCGGTCGATCGTGGTCGTCCTCATCGCAGTGGTCCTGCTGGACGTCGGGGTGCAGGCGGCGAACGTGCTCAACCAGACCCGGCTGTTCGCGATCGACCCGGCAGCTCGGAGTCGGCTCAACACGGCCTTCGTGACCGGGAACTTCATCGGGGGCGCCGTCGGTTCCGCGCTGGCCTCGGTGCTCTGGGGGCTCGGCGGGTGGACGGCGGTCACGATCGGTGGGGCCGTCCTGTTCGGGTTCGCCTTGACGGTGTGGGCGGTCCACCGCCGCGGGGCACTCGCGCTGCCGGGTGGTGGTGACGCCGCGGCGGGAGCCGGGAGGCCCTGACCACGACCGTCGCGGAGCAGCGGTCACACCGCACGCCAGGACCACTGCCGGTGGCTCACCTCAGACCCGTCGGCTCCAGCCGCAGGACGCTCGCCGCCCAGGCGACGACGGAGGGGTCGTGCGTCGCGACGAGCACAGCAGCTCCGGCCGATGCGAAGTCGGTGAGCGTCTCCGACACCATCCGGGCGTTGTCGTCGTCGAGTGCGCTGGTCGGTTCATCGGCCAGGATGACGTCGGGCTGCTTCACGAGGAGTCGAGCGAGTGCGACGCGCTGCTGCTCACCGCCGCTGAGGTCGTGCGCACGGTCGCTTCCACGTCCTGCGAGTCCGACCCGCTCCAACGCCTCGGCAGTCCGCATCCGGGACCCCCTTCGTGCACGACCCGGACGTCCGATGTCGATGTTGGCGTCGACCGTCATGTCGTGGACCAGGCCGAAGTCCTGGAAGAGGTAGCCGAGGTGGTCCCGCCGGAGTCGTCTGGCTCGACCGAAGCTCCTGCCCGCGGTCGTCCCGTCGATGCGCACAACCCCGGAGTCCAGCGAGTCGATGAGCCCGATGCAGTCGAGCAGGGTCGACTTGCCCGATCCGCTCGGTCCGGTGAGTGCGAGGACCTCGCCTCGCGCCACACCGAACGACAGGTCCTGCCAGAGCAGCCGGCCACCCCGGCGCTTCGTTGCACGGTCCACCTCGAGCATCACGATCCACCTCCACGGGACCGGACGACCGCCCGGGTCGAGACGGCGACCACGGCCACGGCCACCAGCGCGAGCAGCACGAGCACCGCGGCTGCCGATGCTCCACCCACGCCCGCCGAACGCGCGGCGGGATCCAGTGCCGAGACGGCTCCCGACCCGTCAGGTCGTGCTCGCCACCAGCGGTTCACGACCGCGACAGCGCCCACTGCCAGCAGGAGGCACTCGATGAGCAGCAGGTCGCCGTTCGCTCGAGCCGACGGGCGACCGGCCGCGATGCCGGTGAAGAGTCGACGGCCGTGACGTCGGTGATGTGCCGTGGTACCGATCACGGCGAGGGCGACGACGACCGCCAGACCACTGATCGTCGCGAGCACCGCGATGCCCACGGCGGTCTCGGCCTGGCGTCGACGTTCAGCTGCCGCCTGCCCCACGGACACGACTGCGCTGAACTCGTCGCCGAGATCGGCCGCGTCGATGGCGCGATCGGCAGCGGCTTCGGAGGTGAAGACGACGTCACCGGTGGACAGCCAAGCCCCGAGCTGGTCCGGCGTGAAGACACGGGAGGCATCCGGGACGACGACGACCACGGCATCGGTCAGCCAGGAGACCGCCGACGAGTCACCCGCGTACGTGTACGCCCCGGCGGATCGGAGGACCCCACCGCCGATGTGCCGTCGCTGCTCGTCGGACGCCCCGCGGAGTTCCCAGCCCACCAACGCACGGACCACCGCCGCTCGGTCGAGGTCGGACCCCGGCGGGGTCCAGACCGCGATGCGGTCGTCGGTCACCGTGATGCGGTCACCGTTCTCGGCCCGGAGGTCCTGATGACGCAGGTACTCGGCGTCGACGAACAGCGCGGGGGCGGACTCCGAACCGGTTCCCGTGCCGACCTCGACCGCGGCGGTGAGCAGGGCGTCGTGCCGGTCGAGCGCGGTGCCGACGAGATCACCGATCCGGTCCCAGTAGTCCTGCGTCGTCGATCCGGGCCGGGGGTCCGGGGTGACCCACAGTTGCACGGCTTGGCCGGCCGCACGGAGCTCACGGTCACCGGATCCCGACCGGGCCGCTGCGACTGCCGCCGTGAGGTCGAACACCGCGGCGACCAGAAGCAACGTCGCGGAGAGTCGAGCAACCTGTGCCACCAGGACGATCGTCCCCGGAGGGCGAGCTCCCCTGAGGGTGGCCGCGATCGGACGGCGGGCCGCGATGAGCGTTCCGCCGACGTGGACCGCCATGACCGGGATGAGCAGGGCTGCCAGGAACACCGCTGCCGAGGTCGCGAAGGTCGCCCACGCCGCGAGACCGTTGTGGCACCAGAGGATGAGTCCGACGACCGGTGCTCCGACCAGCGCGACGAGCACGGTCGCCCGGGCCTCGGACAACTCGGAGCCGACGATCGCCCAGGCGCTGCGACCGTGTAGACCGCGGACAGCCGTCCGGCGTGGCGATCCGACCGTCCCGACCAGGCAGAGCGTCACACAACCGAGCACGAGGCAACCGACGAGTCCGGACGTGCCCTTGACGCCCCCGGCGACGCCGAGGCGGTCGAGGACGGGGACCGACTCGGAACTGGTCGTGAAACCGGCGGCCTGCAGCGCTGCGACAGTGGCCCGTCCGGCGCCGTCGTCACCGATGACCTCGTACGAGCCGGCGGGGTCGTAGCGGTCGAGTGCCGCCATCGGCCGCACCGTCGTGCGTACCGTCCGGGAGAAGTCCGCGTAGCCGTCCCGCAGCCACTCGGCACCGTCGGTCCCCGGCGCGGCGGTCACCAGAGCGGTGCGCCGGGCGGTCGGTGCGGACCGGTCGGCGACGGTCCGGACGACCGTGGCCTGGTGTCGTCGTGCGACGTCTTCGAGGGCGGCGGCGATCCGGCCGTTCGACGTGATCCCGCGCTCGGCCACGGCCGTCACGACGGAGGCGACACCGACCACGCCGGACTCACTGAGTCGGGTCGCTCCGAGGAAGGCGAGGACGACGGCGAGCAGTGGGGGGATGACGTAGGCGAGACGCACAGAGCGCATCCGCATGGGTCTCCTTCCACGCAGCAGCAGTCACGACCAGGGAGCTGCCATGACCAGGGTGCCGGGTGGGGACACCCCCGGAGGAGTATGCCGTATTTCAGGCGTGCGAAAGGGGCGTCACACGAGCAACGCCCCCGCCACCTCGACCTCCCCGTGCTCCACGAGCCACCGCACCGCGTCGAGCACCGTCTCCTCCGCCGTGTACCGCGGCGCGTACCCGAGCAGCCGCCGAGCCTTGTCGATGCTGAACACGTGGCTGCGCGACAGGTGCTCCCAGCTCGCGTCCGCGTGCTCGGCGGCGGTGGCCTCGCGGAACCGGTCCCACGTGACGGGCTCGAGCCGGGCCTCCTGGCCGAACCAGGACGCGGCGAGCGCCGCGTACCCCCGCGCGTTCAGCGCCGTGGCGGCGACGATGGTGAAGTCCTCGCCGACGGCCGCGTCGCGGTGCTCGACGGCGAGCGCAAAGGCCTGGGCGACGTCGTCAGCGTGGACGTGGGCCATCGTCTCGGCACCGAGGCCGGGCACGAGCAGGGGTTCCCCGGCGCACAGCGTGCGCCAGACCGACGGGTCGAGGTTGCCGACCGGGCCGATCGGTGCCCAGCCCGGGCCGCTGATGTGCCCCGGGTGGAGCGAGGTCGTGGCGAGACCCCCACGGGCGGTTTCTTCCTTGAGCATCCGGGCGATGGCGTCCTTCTGCGTGCCGTACTCGCCCACCGGCGGGGTCGCGTTCTCCTCGGTGACGGGCAGCACGGCGCTGGGTCCGGCGCGCCAGATCGAGCCGCAGTGGACCAGGTGCACGTCGGTGCCGCGGAGCGCGTCGACGAGGGCGGTGGCGGACTCGAGGGTGAAGCAGACGAGGTCGATGACGACGTCGGGGCGCAGTCCGACGATGCGGTCGCCGAAGACGCCGTCGCGGTCCTCCTGCTCGCGGTCGGCGGTGACCTGCTCGACCTGCTGCCACTCCGGGGCGTCGACGTAGGCCGCGCGGGTGCCGCGGCTGATGGTGACGACGTCGTGACCGGCACGCACCAGACGGGGGACAAGGAAGGTGCCGATGTGGCCGGTGGCACCGATGACGACGACGCGCTGTCTGCTCATGCCGTCACCGTACGCGCGGCCCGCCGCTCGCCACGCGCAGCGGACGATGCCATCGTCCGCCCGGCGACCAGGGGCTAGCGTCGGTCCCATGCAGCGACGCACACTGGGCCGTACCGGCCGTGAGACCTCCGTGATCGGACTCGGCACCTGGCAGTTCGGCGGCGACTGGGGTCCGGTCGCGGCCGAGGACGCCTTCGCCGTGATGGACGCCTCCGCCGAGGCCGGCACCACCCTGTTCGACACCGCCGACGTGTACGGGGACGGCCGGAGCGAGCAGCTCATCGGCCGATGGGTCGCCGCGCACCCCGAGGCCGGGGTGACCGTGGCGACGAAGATGGGTCGCCGCGTCGACCAGGTGCCGTCGAACTACGTCGCCGCGAACTTCCGGCAGTGGGTGGACCGGTCGCGTGAGAACCTCGGCCAGGACACGCTCGACCTCGTCCAGCTCCACTGCCCGCCGACCGAGGTCTTCTCCGACGACGCCGTCTACGACGCGCTCAACGCCCTGGTCGCCGACGGGTCGATCGCGGCGTACGGCGTCAGTGTCGAGACCGCGGACCAGGCCCTGACCGCGATCGCCCGACCGGGGGTCGCGAGCGTGCAGGTCATCCTCAACGCGTTCCGCCTGAAGCCGCTGGACCGCGTGCTGCCCGCCGCCCGGGAGGCCGGGGTCGCGATCCTGGCGCGCGTCCCGCTGGCCTCGGGGCTGCTCACCGGCAAGTACACGACGGAGACGACGTTCGCGCCGGAGGACCACCGCACCTACAACCGGGAGGGTCAGGCCTTCGACCAGGGCGAGACCTTCAGCGGCGTGCCGTTCGAGGACGGTGTCCGTGCCGCGCAGGAGTTCGCCGCGTCCCTGCCCGAGGGCGTCTCCGTCCCGCAGGCAGCGCTGGCGTGGGTCGTCGCCCAGGAGGGCGTGACCGCCGCGATCCCCGGTGCACGGAACGCCGAGCAGGCCCGGTCGAACGCGGCCGCCGGGTCCCTCGACCTGCCGGACGACCTCGACGCGACCGTGCACGAGCTCTACGACCGGTGGTTCCGCGCGACGGTGCACGAGCGCTGGTGACCGGCGGCCCCGGGGCCCGCTGACGTCCGGAGCGGTCCGGACTCAGGAGGGACGACGAGCCGGACCGCTCGCCGGGAGGATGTCGTCCTCCGTGATCACGAATGCCGTCACCCCTCGGAGCCGCCCGGTCGTCACCTTGTCGTCCAGGTGCACCATCAAGAGTCGGTACCCGAGGTCCTCGTCGTCGATCCCCGCCCGCCGACCCCAGACGGCCCGGCCGGATTCGACGAGCCGCGGCAGCATGCGCTGAACGTGCGTCTCGGAGAATTGGACCGTGATCGTCCGACCGCGTGACGACGTGCTGAAGTCGAAGGTGGTCGCCCCGACGTTGCTGGCGTCGTCGCACGTCAGCAGCCAGTCACGGAAGCGTCGCATGGTCCTCCTCGGGCGCGCAGTGGTGGCGCTCAGTGTCCCACGGCCGGGTTCCTGTGGTCCGCTCGGAAGGACCTCAGGAAGCGGGACCACTTCACATCCGGCCCGCGGCCTGCGCGGGCCGGCCGGTCCTACGGTGATGCCGTGCAACCACGTGCCCTCCGTCAGCCCCGCGTCCACGAGCCCCGTCCGGGTCGTCGCCGACGCATGCTGTGCGTCGCGGGGGTCCTCGGTGCCGCCGCCCTGCTCGGCGCGGGCGTGGTGGTGGTGGTGCCGGGCATCGTCTCGGCGGCTGAACACCCGGCGGTCGTCGGGAGTGCGCCCCACGAGCGCGGAGCGGGCGTCGTCCCCGCGGGCACCGTCCGGGTCGACGCCGAGCGCACGTGGGAACTCGACCACACGCCGGACCAGGTGCTGACCGGGCCGCTCGGTGCGGCAGCACCGGGTGCCGTGCGCTTCGCGTACGCGGGAGACTCGGTCACCGCCCGCCCCGGTTCGTGGTTGCGGGACCTCGCCGCCGATCCTGCCGTCCACGCCATCGGCGGGTACGCCCACAGCGGGTACCGTGCCGACCAGGTCGCCGCGCTCATGCCCGCCGTGCCCGGAGCCGACGTCCTGGTCGTCGAGCTCGGCACGAACGACGTCAACCAGGACGTCCCGGCCACCCGCACGATCGCGGCGATCAACGCCCTGGTCGCCCGTGACGGCGCACCGCACGTC
Source organism: Curtobacterium sp. APC 4022 (assembly GCF_030407555.1). Lineage (NCBI taxonomy): Bacteria > Bacillati > Actinomycetota > Actinomycetes > Micrococcales > Microbacteriaceae > Curtobacterium > Curtobacterium sp. APC 4022. Next base: position 36,701 of record NZ_JASDDD010000002.1, on the reverse strand, counting down.
CTGGTCGTCGACACCCCGCCATCCGACCACACGACGAGCCTGTGGGGCGTCGACCGGCGGACCGGGAACGCCGAGATGAACCGTGACCTCGCGAGCGACGCCCGGCACCACGGCTGGACGGTGATCGACCCGTTCGCCGCCGTCCGCACCGCAGACGGCGCGTACGCCCCGGGCACGTCGCTCGACGGGATCCACCCGACGACGGCGGCCAACACCGCGATCGCGCGGCGGTTCGCCCGGGCGATCGTCGCCGCGGGCCACTCGGCGACCACCGCCACGACGGCGGCCGGCACGACCGCGACAGCGACCGGGGCCTGACGCCCCGACGTGCTCGGGGCGGCACCGCAGCGTGCTCTGCTGACCGCTCAGCGCGTGGCGAGCAGCGCGTCGCTCGCGTCCCACAGCCGCTCGGCGGACTCCGGGTCCAGCGCCTCCGGGCGCACTCCCACGAGCGGCCGGTCGTCGCTCGCCGGCACCGCCTCGGCGCAGTCCTCGAAGTACCGGCCGCCGACACCCTCGACGAGCGGTGAAGCCGCCACGAGCACCGAGGTCGCGGCACCCTGCTCCGGGGTCTTGAAGCCCTCGGCCGGCGAACCGTCCTCGTGGACGATGCCGATCGCGAGCGCCTGCTCGTGCGACAGGTGCCGGGAGAGGTCGGTGAGGATGCCGCCGGGGTGCACGGCGTTCGCGACGATGCCGTCGGCGGCCCAGCGTCGGGTGGCCTCCACCGCAAAGAGCGCGTTCGCGGTCTTCGACTGCCCGTAGGCCACCCACGGGTCGTAGGGGCGCCGCTCGAACATGAGGTCGTCGAGGTCGATCCCTGCGGTGTGGTGCCCCGCGGAGCTCAGCGCGACGACCCGTGCGGCGCGTCCGGTCCGGTCCGCCCCGGCGCGCAGGGCGTCACGGAGGCCGGTGACCAGGCCGTGGTGCCCGAGGTGGTTCGTCGCGAACTGCAGCTCCCAGCCCTCCGGCGTCCGGAGCTCGGGGGTCGCCATGATGCCGGCGTTGCCGATGACGACGTCGAGCGGCCCCGTCCACGCGGCGACGAAGGCGCGGACGGAGGCACGGTCGGCGAGGTCGAGCGGGCGGACCTCGACCGAGGCACCGGGGACGTCGGCGCGGAGGCGTCCGGCCGTCCGCTCCCCCTGCTCGGGCCGCCGCACGGCGAGGACGACCGAGGCCCCGGCACCGACGAGGGCGGCCGAGGTCGCCGCGCCGATCCCGGCGGCACCGCCGGTCACGATGACCCGCAGCCCCGTGAGGTCGATGCCGCGGAGGACCTCCGCGGCGGTGGTCGTGGCGTCGAACGGGGTCGTGATCCTGGACATGTCCGGAGTCTACGCAACAGGTGTCGTTGACGGACGGGAGGCCCGGCGCACGTCGTGTGCCGGGCCTCCCGTCCGTCAGGTGGTCACGTCAGCCGGCGCGCACCACCGCGCGCGAGCCGGCGATGACGGCGACGTCCTCGGCGACTGCGACGACCGGGTCGGGCAGGACCGTGCCGACGGCCTTGCGGGCGGCCCAGGCGACGTAGGAGCCGACGAGGGCCCCGATCGCGCCGAGGATCGCGCCCTCGATGCGCAGGTCCGACTTGCCGGACTTCGTGGTGGTGCCGAGGGCGAGACCGGCGAACGCGCCCGCACCGATGCGGCCGAGGAGCGCCGGGAAGGCGATCCGGTTCGGGGTCTTCGGCATCTTGTCCGCGACGATCTCGCCCGCGGCGCCGACGACGAGACCGGCGCGACCGATCGACGAGTCGAAGGTCTTCCAGTCCTGCCACTCACCGCGCAGGTCCTTGTCGCCGTGGTGCAGTCCGAGGACGGCGAGCGGCGTGGCGGAGCGACCGCCGCTGAGGATCCCGAGCAGCAGGGCTCGCGTCAAGGTGCTGGTGGTCCGGCTCTTCTTCGACATGTGTTCCGTCTCCTTCGTGTCCCGGTCGACGCTACTCAGTCCGGCTGTCTCCGAGGCTCAGCCCTTGACCGCTCCGGCGGACATGCCGGACACCAGGTTGCGCTGGATGATCATGAAGAACACCACGACGGGCAGCGAGAACAGCACGGAGGCGGCCATCTGCCCGGTGAAGTCGGTGCCGGCGGTCTGCGTGGTGAAGGACGCCAGCCAGACCGGCAGCGTGTAGTGCGCCTGGTCCTGCATGAACGTGTAGGCGACGATGTAGTCGTTCCACGCGGCGATGAACGCGAACACGCTCGTCGCGATCACGCCGGGCATCACGAGCGGGAACAGCACCTTCGTCAGGACCTGCCAAGTGCTCGCGCCGTCGATGCGGGCCGCCTCTTCGATCTCGATCGGGATGGCGAGGAAGAACCCGCGCATCACCCAGATCGAGAACGGCAGCACCGCGGCGACGTAGGCCAGGATCAGGCCGAAGTAGCTGCCGGTGAGCCCGGTCTGGTTGAAGATGAGGAACTGCGGGATGAGCAGCGCGGTGCCGGGCAGCATCTGGACGAGCAGGATCACGACCAGGATCGTCCGGCGTCCGCGGAACCGGAAGCGCGACAGCGCCGCCGACGCCAGGATCCCGAGCACCAGCGACAGGACGACCGCCCCGACCACGACGATGCTCGAGTTCTTCAGGTAGACGAGGAAGTCGGCGCGGGTGAACGCGGTGACGAAGTTGTCGATCGTCGGGTGTGCGGGGGCGAACAGCGGGGTGCTCGTCAGCGCTTCCGACCGCGGCTTGAACGCGGTGTTCACCATCCAGTAGACGGGGAAGATCCACACCACGCAGAAGACCACGGCGATGGTGCTGCTGATCCACCGCACCGGTCGGCGGCGGCGGCGGATGCGCTCGGTGGCCGCGACGCCCTTCGGGGTGGGGACGGCGGCGGGGACGTCGGCGTCGACGGGTACGCCCGTCGGCAGTGCGGTGGTCACAGCTCTTCTCCCGATCGGACGAGGTTCCGGATGTAGAGGGCGCTGAGGGCCATGAGGATCAGCGCGGCGATCACGGCGACGGCGGACCCGGTGCCGATGTCGTGCCCGACGAAGGCGGTGATGTAGGTGAAGACGCCGAGGGTCGAGGTCGCACCGTCGGGGCCGCCCTGCGAGACGAGCCAGATCTGGTTGAAGACGTTGAAGTCCCAGATGATCGAGAGCATCGTCACGAGGAGCAGCGTCGGGCGGAGGTACTCGATGGTGACGACGCGGTAGACGGTCCACTCGGAGCCGCCGTCGAGTCGGACGGCTTCCTTCACCTCGAGCGGGATCTGGGTCTCGGCCGCGTAGAGCGTCAGGGCGATGAACGGCACGGCCTGCCAGACGACGAGCATCCAGATCGACGTGTACGCCAGTCCGGCGCTGTTGCCCCAGTCGGTGTTCGTCATGTCGCCGAAGACGTGCAGCTGGGTGAGCACCCAGTTCACGACGCCGTAGCCCGGCTGGAACAACCAGTTCCACACGAGCGAGGACGCCACGTTCGGCATGCCCCAGGCGCAGATCAGGACGATCGTCACGGCGTACCGGAGGACCACGCCGAGCCGGGTCATCAGGTGGGAGACGCCGGCGCCGATGAGGATGCTGCCGAGCACCATCGCGGCGGTGAACAGGACCGTGCGCACCAGGGAGGCCCAGAACGCCGGGTCGGTGAGGATCTGCACGTACTGCGCCAGGCCGACGGCGTCGTAGGCCCCGGTGTAGAGCGAGCGCTGGTCGTAGTCGGTGAAGGACGTGAAGACCAGGAAGACGATGGGGGCGATCGTCACGAAGACGAGCACCAGGCCCGCCGGCGTGAGGAGCCACAGCGGGGCGGACGAGCGAGCGGGACGGCCGGTGCGCTCCTGGCTCGGGCGGGTGGCGGAGACGGTCACGTCTGGCCTTTCCGTGAGGGGCGGACGGTGCGGGTGCCGCGGCGGTCGCCGTGGCGGGTGCCGGGGTGGTGCCGGGGCACCCGCGCCGTCCTGCGTCGGTCGAGGAGTGCGGCCTACTTCTTGTTGAGCGTGGCGTCGGCTGCCTTGTCGAAGGTCGCGGCGGCCTCCTCCGGGGTCTTCGAGCCGGAGACGATGCTCGAGAACAGGTCGTTGATGCTCTGGTCACCCTCGAGGTCGGCCCAGCGGGAGTTCGCCGGCGTCGCCTTCGAGTTCAGGGCTGCCGTGAAGAAGCCCTTGTTGATGTCGCTGAGCGTCGAGTCGGCGGCCTTGATGCCGTCGGTGCTGTTCGGGATCCAGCCGTTGTCGCCGTAGACGTACTTGCTCTGCATGTCCGGGCCGGACGCGATCTTCACCCACTGCAGGGCCAGGTCGGTGTTCTTCGACTTCGCGGCCACACCCCAGTCGGAGCCGCCGAGCATGACGGGCTGGGTCTTCCCGGACTTGCCCGGGAACGGGAAGGTGCCGAGCTTGTCCGCCGTCATCTCGGGGTTCGCCTGCTCGATGAGCCCGAGCGTGCCGCTGGTGCTGAGGATGGCCGAGGCCTTCTCGTCGGCGAAGACCTGGTTCATGTCCGGGCTGTCGGTGTTGAGCGTCGCCGAGGCCTTCGAGGAGTAGTCGTTGGCGAACTCCTTGAAGTCCGTCAGACCCTGCTGCGCCTTCGCGTCACCGAAGCCGGCCTTCCAGGTGCCGTCCTGCTCGGTCGCGATCTCGCCGCCGGCGTCCCAGACGAACTGCATGCCGGCGTACCAGTACTGACCGGGCATGTAGAAGGCCGAGAAGTCGTTCGCGGTGTTCTTCGCCTTCACCTTGTCGAGATCCGCGGTCAGTTCCTCGTAGGTGGTCGGGGCCGTCGTGATGCCGGCGTCGGCCCACATCTGCTTGTTGTAGATGACCGACCGGGCACCGGCGAACCCGGGGACACCGTACAGCGAGCCGTCGACGGTCGCCGGGTCCGAGAGCCCGGCGAGCCAGGTCTGCCCCTGCGCCAGGTCCTTCTTGTAGGGCGTCAGGTCGAGGAGCGCCCCGTTGGCGGCGTAGCTGGCGACCTGGGTGTTGCCGAGGTCGAGGACGTCCGGCGGGGTGTTCGTCGCCAGGGCGGTGGAGATCTTCGTCGTGATGCCGTCCCACTGCTGGATCTGCACCTTGACCTTCGCACCGGTCTTCGCCTCGAACTCCTTGTTGATCGCGGCGATGGTCTTGTCCGAGTAGTCCCCGGTCATGGCCCACACGGTCAGCGTCTTGCCGTCGCCCTTGACGTCGGCGACGTCCTTGGTCCCACCGCCGCCCCCGCCACCGGCGTTGCCGGCGCTGGAGCAGGCCGTCAGGCCCATCGCGATGGTCAGGGCCACGGCAGCTGCTGCCGCGAACTTCGTCGTACGCATTGCTTCTCCTTGGTGGTCGTTCTGCTGTGTCGGGTCGGGTCAGCTGACGCCGAGCTCCGCGGCGAGCAGGAAGGCTGCTCCGCCCCGGAGGATCAGGTCGCTGTTGGTGGAGGTGGCGGTCACGGCGAGGTCGTTGCCGACGCTCGCGAGGGTCCGTGCCGTGGCCGTCGCGCGGACGGCCTGGATGAAGGGACCCTGCACCAGATCGGCGGGGCCGGTGACGACGATCTCGGTGATGTTCACCGCGCTGATGATCGGCGCGAGGACACCGCCGAGGGTGCTGCCGGCGGAGCGCAGGACCGCGTCGCGGCCGTCGGGCGACGCGGCGATCCGGCGGGTCAGGTGTTCGGCGCCGATGAGGACCTCGAGGCAGCCCCGGCGACCGCAGAGGCAGGGTTCGCCGTCCTCGTCGATCGTCAGGTGCCCGATCTCACCGGCGGCGAACCGTTCGCCCAGCACCAGGCGGCCGCCGAGCACCATGCCCGTGCCGACGCCGTGTTCGAGTGCGACGACGAGCAGGTCGTTGCCGGGCTCGGCCTCGAACGCGTGCACCCCGAGGGCCGCCGTGTTGGCGTCGTTGAGCACGTGCACGGGCAGCCGGAAGTGCTCGGTGAGCTGTGCCTGCAGCGGCAGGTCGGCGCCGAGGGCCACGGAGTGCAGCACGGTGCCGTCGGCGTCGATGACCCCGGGGCAGCCGACCGCGATGCCGAGCAGGCGGCGGGTGGTCATCGTCGCGAGGCGTTCCACCAGCCGGATGATCCGGACGACGGCCTGTTCCCCGGTGGCACCGTCGACCTCGATCTTCGCGCTGTCCACCACGTCGCCGCGGAGGTTCGTGACCGCGCCGACGAAGTGGTCGGGGAGGGACAGGTCGACGACGACGATGTGGAACGCGTCCACGTTGAGGGTGATGAGGGTCGCGGGCTTGCCGACCCGCAGGTCCTCCCGCGGGCCGAGCTCGGTGACCAGTGCGTCGACCTCGAGTTCCGCCACGAGTCCGGACACGGTGGGGCGGGTGAGGCCCGACTGCCGGGACAGGTCGGCGCGGCTCATGGCCCCGTCGGTGAAGAGCGTCTGGAGGATCAGCGAGCGGTTGTGGGCTCGGCTGTGCTGCGGGAGCGCCTTGCTGCGGGAGCGTCGGAGCTGCGCGCCGAAGGTGGTCTGGACGTCCGTCTCGTTCGGCATCAGATCTCCTCCCTCCGAGCGGTTGCCTTAGTAAAGGACCGTTCCTAATCACCTGTCAAGACCCGATCTGCAGCCGTAACACGTGCGTGATCTGGCGGAAACAGGCGGAAGTCATCGCTTGCCACGGATGCGTAAGGCGTGTTTACTAACCCGCATGCGCAGCCCAGACGCCGCGTCCTCGACGCCGAGGCCGGACACCCCGACGACCGGTTCCCGATGAGGATCGGCCTGGACATCGGCGGGACGAAGATCGACGCCGTCGCGGTCGCCCCGACCGGCGAGACCGTCGACCGGGTCCGCGTGCCGACCGGCTTCGGCGCCGACGCCGTCGTCCGGAACACCCTGCAGGTGATCGACTCGCTCCGCGCCCGGACCGGCACGGCACCGACCGCGGTCGGCATCGGGATCCCCGGGCTCATCGACCACGAGACCGGCTGGGTCCGGCACGCCGTGAACCTCGGGTTGTCCGAGGTCGCCCTCGGACCGCTCGTCGCCGAACACGTCGGACTGCCCGTGCAGGTGGAGAACGACGTCAACGTCGCCGCGCTCGGAGCGGCGCAGGCCATGCAGCTCGACGGGCCGCACGCCTACCTCAACATCGGCACCGGGTTGGCGGCGGGCATCGTCGTCGACCGACGGCTCTGGCGCGGTGCCCGGGGCAACGCCGGCGAGGTCGGTCACATCCCCGTGCTCGCCGACGGCCCGGTGTGCGTGTGCGGGCAGCGCGGCTGCCTCGAGACGGTCGCGTCGGGCTCGGCACTGGCCACCGCCTGGCCCGGACACCCGGGCAGCACCGCCACGAACGTCTTCGACAGTGCGGACGCCGGGGACCCGGCCGCGACCGCCGTGCGGGACCGGTTCGTCGCCGGCGTCGCCTCGGCCGTCCGGATCCTCGTCGTGACCGCCGACGTCGAGTCCGTCGTCATCGGTGGCGGGCTCGCCACCCTCGGCGAGCGCCTCCTCCTGCCGCTCCGCGCGGACTTCGACGAGGCCGCACGCGCCTCCCCCTTCGTCGCGTCGCTCGGCCTGTCGTCCCGCGTGCGCCTCGCACCGCTCGACCAGCCGCTCGCCGCACTCGGTGCCGCCCACCTGGCTCCCGAGTCCGCCGTGACGACCGCCTGACGCGAGGGGCGGGACCCGGCCGAGCCGGGCCTCCCGTCCGCCGCGTCGGTCGCCACGGCCCTGTCGGCGCCGACCACCCGGTCGGTCCGGCGCCCCTCCCGTCCGGATCCACCGTCCGCCGCGACCGCCGCGGCTGGAAGTGAGCACGCCATGACCGACCCGACACGTCCCTCCGAGCCGTCCGCCCCTGCCGACCACCGTGCGTCCGGCTCGCTCAGCCGCCGTGGCGTCGTCCTCGGTGGCGCCGCCGCCGTCGCCGCCGCAGCCGTGGCCCTCGGTTCACCGGGGGTCGCCTCGGCCAGCCCGGGAGGCGCGGCGACCGTCGCGAGCACCGGCCGCCGGCCCGGCGCTCCCACGCTGTCCCGCACGCGCTCCCGGGACCTGGCGTACGAGTACCTCGACCTGCGGATGGACGAGTACGGCAGCGGGACCGCCCTCCGGCTGCCGCGGAGCTACTCCGGCGGCTACTTCGCGTCGCTGCCGACGGAGTTCGTGTCCTCGTTCGCGTACGACGACGCGCTGATGGTCCTGGCGTGGCTCGGACGCGGTCGGCGGAGCGACGTGCAGCGGGCGACGGTCCTCGGTGACACCCTGTTGTCCCTGCAGGCGGCGGACCCGATCGGGGACGGCCGGACGCGGGCGTCGTACCAACCGGACACGTTCCCGGTCGCGAGCCCGCCGCGGCCGATCGGCATCGGTTCCCCCGCCGCCTACACGGGCAACCAGTCCTGGGTCGGGATGGCGTTCTGCCGGTTGTACGCGGTGACGCGGCAGCGACGGTTCCTGGACGGCGCCCTCCGCCTCGGCACGTGGATCGAGGAGCACACCCGCGACGACGTCCGTCAGCCCGCCGGGTACACCGGTGGCCGGAACGCCGACGACCAGCCGATCACCTACAAGTCGACCGAGCACAACATCGACGTCACCGCGTTCTTCACCCAGCTGGCGCAGCTCAGCGGCGACCGGGTGTGGAAGCGTCGAGCAGCACTGGCGGAGTCGTTCGTGCGGGCGATGCAGGACCGGACGGACGGGCACCTGTGGACCGGCACCGACCCGGACGGCGTGACGGTCAACCGGGTGCCGATCCCCGAGGACGTCCAGGTCTGGGCGTTCCTGGCGACCCTCGACCGCCGGTACGCGGCATCGGTGACGTGGGTGCTCGACACCCTCATCGCACACGACGGTCCGTACACCGGGCCGTCGTTCTCGGACACCGACACGAGCAAGGTCTGGTTCGAGGGGTCCGGGCAGCTGGCGCTCGCGCTCGAGGTCCGTGGTGCGCGCGGCGACCGGGCCCGGGCCTCGTCGATCCTGGACAGCGTGCAGCTCGCGCAGCGGACGCAGCCGAACGGGGACGGCAAGGGGATCGTGTCGGCGTCGTCGGACGGGCTCGACACCGGGTTCGGGGACCTGTACTACGCGAGCCTGCACACGGGTGCGACGGCGTGGTACCTGCTGGCGGTGACGCGGACGAACCCGTTCCGCCTCTGACGGCGCCGTGCCGGGGTCAGTGGTGCGCGGGCAGTGCCACGGCCCCGGCGCCCCGGGCGTCGTCGGGCACGGGGTCGCCGGTGGCCGCCTCGTCCATCGCGGCGGTCATGTCCTCGAAGAAGGCGCTCATCTCGGTGAGGGTCGTCGCCGAGAGCCGGTCCGCGGCGGCGATCATCCGCGCGTGCACCCCGGTCAGGTGCGACCGGACGGTGTCGTCGCCGTTGTCCGTGGCGACGAGCAGGAACCCGCGGCCGTCGCTCGGGTCGGTCTGTCGTTCGACGTGGCCGGCGGCGACGAGTCGCTTCACCAGCGCCGTGGTCGACGCCGTCGTGATGCCGAGGTGCGCCGCCAGGCCGGTCGGCTTCACGACGGTGCCGCGCTGTCGCGCCTGCAGCAGGAAGCGGACGGCGGCCATGTCGGTCGGACCGAGCTGCATGGTGTCGCGGGTGCGCTGCCGCATGGCGACCTCGGCGGACCGGTAGCGGCGCATCGCGTTGAGGAGCTCCACGCCGGTCTTGGTCGCGCGGTCGGGGTACCAGTACCCGGACTCGTCGTAGGTCCTCGCGTCGACCATGGCGTCCCACCTCGTCCTCGACCGCGGGGTGCAGCCGATCCCCCAGGAGTACCAGCACGTCGGGGTGCCGGGTCCAGCGCCTCCGCGGACTTGTCCCCCGACCGCCGACTGCTCGAGAGGCGCCCGCCCGCGCGTCCCCCGCGAAGTGGACGGAGGCGGGAATGCGCGCAGGGATCCGCGTGTACAGATGATCACCTCGACGAAAGGAGTCCGCCGTGATCGACGACGACCGCACCCCAGGCCAGCGCACCGACGTGGCCCAGCACCCGCAGTTCCGCCTGCAGGACGACGAACCGACGGGCTTCGGCCGCTGGCTCGGACTCATCAACGCCGGAGACTGAGCGCTCCGGCCGCGCCGGCCGCCGCTCCGGCGGCGACCACGACACGGACGGGAGGCGCGGTGCCAGCTGGCACCGCGCCTCCCGTCTCGTTGTCCGTTCCGCCCCGGAACCTTGCGCTCCCCGTGGCCTGGCCACAGGATGTTGACGTTGCCAACGGAGGCAGCACGAGCTGAGGAGGCCGGATCGATGGGGATTCGCCAACGACGGACAGAGCGCGACACGACGTCATCGGGCCGGTGGTGGCGCCTCGCAGCAGGGGTGACCGCAGCCGCCCTCGCGATCGGGGGGCTCGGTGCCGCACCCGCCCTCGCGGACACGACGCCCGCGACCTTCCACCCGGGCCAGCAGTGGCTCGACGACACCGGGCAGCCGATCCAGGGACACGGCGGCCAGGTCGTGACGAGCACGGATGACGCCGGCGGGACCATCTACTACTGGTACGGCGAGGACCGCGTCAACGGGTACACCGACACCCGCGGCGTGCACGTCTACTCGTCCCGGGACCTGACGAACTGGACCGACCAGGGCCTGGCCCTCCGGACGATGACGGCACGGTCGGACTTCGACCAGCCGTACTTCTCGGCCCTCTACGGCGGCTACGACGGCTCGCAGCGCGACGACGTGTACCGCGACCTCGGGGTGACGGCCGAGAGCGCCACCCGCCCCGGCGCGATCCTCGAGCGGCCGAAGGTCATCCACAACGCGAAGACCGGGCAGTGGGTGATGTGGGTGCACGCCGACGGTCCCACCGCCGACTCGGACGCGCAGTACGCCAAGGCCACCGCCGGCGTCGCCGTGTCCGACTCCCCCACGGGGCCGTTCCGCTACATCGACTCGTACCGCCTGGACCGGGTCCCCGCCGACGACCCGACCAACCACCAGCCGGACTCCCCCGGCATGGCCCGCGACATGAACCTGTTCGTCGACGACGACGGCACCGCGTACATCGTCTACGCCAGCGAGGAGAACCTGACCCTCTACATCTCGAAGCTCGACGCCGACTACACGAACCTGTCGGCCGAACCGAGCAAGGCCGTGGAGGGCGTCGACTTCCGCCGCCCGCAGCCGTGGATCGGCGGGCAGCGCGAGGCACCGGCCCTGACGAAGGTCGGCGGCACCTACTACCTGGTCACCTCGGGCGCGACCGGCTGGGCACCGAACGCCGCCGCGTACGCGACCGCCACCGACCTGCTCGGCACCTGGACCGCGCACGGCAACCCGGCCACCGGCACCGGCGCCGACACGACCTGCAACTCGCAGAGCACGTCGCTGCTGAACCTCGGCGACGGCCGCGTCGTGTACATCGGCGACCGGTGGAACAACGCCACTGACCTGCGGACGGCACCGTCGGTGTGGCTGCCGGTGACGTTCGGCGAGGGCGGAGCGATGTCGTTCTCGTGCGACACGACCTCGTGGTCACTCGCCGACCTGCATCCCTCCACCCCGTGGACGGTCACGACGCCGATCGCCGGCCAGGCCACGCTCGACGACGACACCAAGGCGCTGCCGGGCAGGGTCGCCGTCCGCGAGGGCTCCACCACCCGCACCCACCGCGTCACCTGGGCCGACGACGCCCTGGCGACCGCGGGCGAGCGGACCGTCACCGGGACACTCGACGACGGCCGCACCTTCACCCGCACCGTCACCGTGTTGCCGAAGAAGATGTCGTACTTCGTCGACGCCGGTGGGCAGGGCACCGCGGACCACACCGCGGACCTGGCCTTCCTGCAGAAGCGCGGCGACCGTCTGCTCAACAGCGTCGAGGACCAGCGCTTCGGCGTCGACCCCGCCACCGGGAACCACTGGGGGTACCTCGGCACCACCGGCGGCACCTCGGGGACGAGCGGCGGCACCATCACGGACACCGTCCGCTGGCAGGCCGACAAGACCGACCTGGAGTACGCCCTGGGCGGCCTGAAGAAGGGCTCGTACCGCGTGGACGTCGGGTTCTGGGACCCGTGGACGAAGAGCGCTCCGGGTCGGGCTGCCGCGGTCGCCGTCGACGGCGAGACCGTGACGACGGACCAGCCGATCGACGGCACCTTCCGCACCCTCGCGACCACGGCGACCGTGGGCAAGGACGGCATCGTCGACCTGCGCATCTCGCCGGCCACGAAGTACGGCATCCAGGTGAGCTGGATCATGGTGTCGAAGGGCTGACACGCACCGACGGGAGGCCCGCCACCGGTCTGCGGGACCGGTGACGGGCCTCCTGTGCGTTGCCCCGGCGACCAGCGCCACGCACGCCGACGCGGGTACGGTCGGAGCGTGCACGGGATCGGTGAGGTCGACGAGGCCGGACGGCTGCGGCTGCTCGGCAGCGCCGCGGCGGGTGCGGGCTTCGCGCTCGTGTTCACGATGCTCGTCCTGTCGTCGTTCCAGACCGCGACGCCGCAGGTGCTCGTGTCGGTCGGACTGCCCGCGGCGCTGATCGGTGCCGGGGTCGCCGGTTGGTTGCAGCTCCGCTCCTGGCGGGTCGACGGCGGCTACGAGGCCGTCGTGATGGTCGAGCGCTGGGTGACCGAGCGGCAGGTGCCGACCGGGGTGCCCGCGGAGATCTGGGTCCCACGGCTGCAGGCCCAGGCCGACCAGCAGACCGCCGGCTGGGGCAAGATCGTGCTCGCGGTGTTCTGGAGTGCGATGACGTGGTCGATGCGCGACCAGCACGGCACCGTGATCACGCTGCTGCTGCTCGGGCTGTGGGCCTGCCTGGCGCTGTGGAGTGCGCTGTGGGTGATCCCGCGGTCTCGCGTGGCGCGCGACATGCTGCGGCAGGGCGTCGTCGTCCGCGACTGAGCTGTCGGGTCAGCACCACGGGTCGGATCAGCACCACGGGTCGGGTCAGCACCACGGGTCGGTCAGCCTGACCGGTCGGGTCAGCCGAGCGCCGCCGTCGCGGTCCGGAGCTCCTGCAGGACGTCGAGCGCGTGACGCGCGAGCCCGTCGTCGTCGCTCCGCTCGCCCTCTGACCAGCGCGCGTAGCCCTGCTTGAACGCCAGGACCCCCATCTCGCTGGCCAGGTGCGCCGTGGTCTCGGGGACGCCGCGCTCGAGCAGCGCCGTGGTCATCGCCGCAGCCATGCCGACGCTCTTCAACGCGTCCCGCTCCTGCAGTTCGGTGCTGGCGGCGACGGCGGCCTTCAGGCGCGGGCCGAGTTCGCGGTTCCGGGGACCCATCTCGCCGGAGGCCCGTTCGAGTCCGGCGGCGACGGCCTCCAGCGGGCTGGCGTCGGCCGGGGCTGCGGTGATCCCCTCGGCGAGCAGGCGACTCAGGGTCTCCTGCCCGGCGACGAGGAGCTCGCGCTTGTCGGGGAAGTGCCGGAAGAAGGTGCTCTTCGTGACCCCGGCGCGTTCGGCGATCTCGGTGACGGTCGTCGCGTCGTAGCCCTGCTCGGTGAACAGGTCGACGGCGGCGAGGACGAGCCGTTCGCGTGCTCCTGGTTCCCATCGCGCCATGGTCCGATCCTAGTCGATGAGACAATTGTCCCATCACGGGTCTACAGTGACGGTACACATGTCCCATCACTCGACTCGAGGAGTCCCCATGCACGTCTTCGTCACCGGTGGCACCGGCACGATCGGCACCGCCGTCGTCGCCGAACTGCTCGCCCACGGCCACACCGTCCTCGGCCTCGCCCGCTCGGACGCCTCCGCCGCCACCCTCACCACTGCCGGCGCAGAGCCACTGCGCGGCTCCCTCACCGACCTCGACGCCCTGCGCGCCGGTGCCACCCGCGCCGACGGGGTGATCAGCCTCGCCTTCAGCCGCGACTACGGCAGCGCCGAAGCCCTCGAGCAGGGACTGACCGAGGAGCGTGACGCGATGGCGACCCTCGGTGCCGCGCTGATCGGCACGGACAAGCCGCTCGTCACCGTCTCGGGCACCCCGTGGGTGACGGGACGCGCCTCGACCGAGGCCGACCCACTGCCGACCGAGGGCCCGGTCGCGAGCCGCGCGATCGCCGTCACCGACCTGCTCGCACTGTCGTCGCAGGGCGTCCGGACCTCGGCCGTCCGGATGCCCCGCACGGTCCACGAGGACGGGCAGGGCGGCTTCGCCGGGCTGCTCACCGACGCCGCCCGGCGCTCCGGGATCGCCGGCTACCCGGGTGACGGTGAACAGCGCTGGCCCGCCGTGCACGCACGCGACGCCGCTGCGCTCTTCCGGCTCGCGCTCGAGTCCGCACCCGGTGGCACCGCCTGGCACGCCGTCGCGGACGAGGGCGACCGGGTCGTCGACATCGCCACCGTCGTCGGGCGTCGCCTCGGCCTGCCGGTGCAGTCCGTCCCGGACGAGACGTTCGGCCCGTTCGGACCGATCTTCGCGATGGACCAGCCGTCCTCCAGTGCGCACACCCGGCAGGCGCTCGGGTGGGAGCCGACGCACCCGTCGCTGCTCGAGGACCTCGAGGTGCTGCAGCCCTGACCGACGCACCGCGCGGCGGACGGGAGGCGCCCCACCGGCTGGTGGGGCGCCTCCCGTCCGTGCCAGGAACGCGGTCAGCGCCGATCGCTGCGGTTGCGGAGGCGCAGGCGCGCGACGGTACCGACGTACGCCCCGCTCGCCCCGGTGGCCACGCTCGAGGCCAACACCCCGATCCAGTGGGTCGGGGTGTCCATGGTCGCCGCGAAGCAGGCGGAGCCACCGACGAGAGCACCGATGGAGACGATGATCGCGAAACGCACGCTCGTGAGCACGCGGACGAGGACCTTTCGGGCGTTCGACAACCTCGCACCTCACACGTTCAGGTCGCCCGACCGGCGACTCGTGTCGGAACCGTACCGAAGCGCCGCGAGGACCGCAATGTGATGTTCCAACAGATCGGCCGGCGGCACTCAGTGCTCGACGAGCGCCGGCAACGCGCGGTCGGTCTCGGCGACCTCGGTGAGCTCCGCCGCGAGCGGGCGGAGCGGCTTCGCCATCGCGGCCAGCGCCGCCATCGCCCATCGGCGTGACGCACCATCCGGCGTCGCCTGCCGTCACCACGTGCCCGCGGTGCCACGTCGACATCCGCACCTGCTTCGGACAGGTGCTCTGGGCCGACTCGTCCGGGGATCCGCTCTCACCCGCTCGGCTCGGGCAGCGGATCGGCATGACCTCCGGCTCCGTCACGGTCCTGGTCGACCGTCTGGAGGCCGCGGGCCTGCTGGCACGGAGCCGTGAGCACAGCGACCGCCGCCGGGTGACCCTGCGGCCCACACCCGCGGCGCGGGAGCGTGCGCGCGCGTTCCTGGCGGAGTCGAGCGCCGAGATCGCCGCCGCGCTGCAGGGGTCGTCCGCCGCCGACCTCGCGACCTCGACGGCGTTCGTCCGCACGATGGCCGCCGCCGCGTCGGAGGCCACGACGAGGCTCCGGGCCGGACGCTCGTAGCCGGCACCACCTGACGGACGGGAGGCCCGGTACCAGCTGGTACCGGGCCTCCCGTCCGTCAGGTGGTCGCGTCGCGACCGCGGTCAGTTGTAGCTGGCCACCCGGTTCGGCGCGGTGTTGCCCGCCGGGGTCGGGACGGCACCACCGACGCCGTTGATGACGCTCGAGATGGTGCCGGTGTCACCGAGGGACACCGTGACCAGCCCGTGTGCCTTCACGCCGGCGGTCTGCGGGACCTCGAACGCGCGGTCGGCGTGCACCGACTTGTTCGTGTTGAAGAAGCAGTAGACACCGCCGCCCCAGATCTCGTGCGTCGTGACCGTCGACGCCACCTTGTAGGCGGCGTACCCGGCGCCGGTCGGACTCTGCCACGAGGCGTTGTCCGGCACGTCGTACGGCATCTCGTTCTGGAAGAAGATCGTCTTCCCGTTGTTGCCGTTCCACTGCACTTCGTACTTTTGGTAGTGCTCGACGAAGAGTCCGGTGGCCAGGACGTCGTTGCCGTTCACCTCGACCCCGGTCGCGCCGGTGTTGACCGTCCAGCCCGTGGCCGCCCCACCGTGGTCGGCGCGCCAGGCCCAGATGTGGTCGACGAGGGTGTCGTCGGCGTTCACCTGCAGCGTCGTCGTCGCCCGGCCCTGGATGCTCGAACCGACGCGGAAGAACACGTCCTGGATGCTCTGCGGGTCGGCCGCGTGGTCGACGTGCGAGCCGCTGGTGCCGAGGCGGAGCAGCTGTGCGCTGTTCTGCGAGCCCGCGTCGACCACGAGGTTCGACACGTTCACGCCGGCGACGTCGGACGAGGTCAGCACGGCGTTGCCGGCCGTCGGCACGAGCGTCGGGAAGCCGATCCCGGTCACGACGGTGTCCGCCCTCGTCACGTTGAGCGCGGCGTTGAGTTGATAGGTACCGGGCGTGAAGAACAGGTTGAGGCCCTGCGCCAGCGCGCTGTTGATCGTCGCCGCGGAGTCACCCGGGTGCGCCACGTAGAAGTTCCGCATCGGCAGGTCCGTGCCGCCGGTGTTCGGCCAGGTGACACCGCTCGAGTTCTGCTTGAGCGACGGGACGAAGACGTGGTACTTGTTCGACGAGTCGATGTACAGGTACGGCTTCTCGCGGGTCGTCGGCGTGGTGGCGAGCGTCGTGTAGCTCTTCGAGAAGTCGTTCGCCGGAGCACCCTGCACGCCCGAGAACGTCATGTTCCAGTTGCCGCCCTGCCACGACCCGAGCGTGGAGTTGCGGGTGTACCACTGCTGCTGCGAGCCCGAGGTGACCGTGCCGTCGACCTTGCTGTCCGCGATGTACCCGCCCGACGAGTAGCCCTGACCGCCGTCCTGGTTCGACGGCCCCATCGTCAGGTTGCCCTTGATGTGTACGCGGCGCATCGGCGCGGCCTGCGACACCGCCCAGCGGTCGGTCCCGCCCTCGGGCACGATCGCCAGGTTCTCGACCGAGCGCCAGAAGTTCTGCGTGGCGTTCGACTCGTCACCGGCGTTCCACCCGGAGTCGACGTTGACCGCACCGTTGATCGTGACGTCGTCCGGGTTCTTGCCGAGGCCGGCGACCGAGGTGTAGAACCCCAGGTTCGCCCACACCCGGCCGTAGTTGCCCGGCTTGAACAGGAACGTCGACCGCTGCGTGCCGAACTGCGCGGTCGGGCTGCGGAGCTGGGCGTTGAACGCGGCGTCGACGTCGGCCTGGATGGTCGACGTCGGTGTCGAGGGGCTGTAGACCTTCACGTTGCTGCCGAAGTCCGGGGTGTCGCTCGTCGTGACCGCCTGGGCCGACATCGCCGGGACCAGCGCCCCCACGACGCCGGCACTCACGGCGAGGGCGACGAGACTTCTCATCCGTCGTTGCATGATGCTCGATTCATGACCGGTGCGGCGTCGTTGCCGCACGGTCGCGACGCTAGACCTGGTCGAGCACGCTCCGCAGTCCCACGAACGGCGGACAAGTGCCGACCCGGAGAATGCGTTCGGCCGCCTGATCACCACCCGAAGGCGACCAGACGGCCGGCTCACCACCCTGGGTGAGAGAGCAGGGCGCAGATACCCGGTCCACGCCCTGGGGACCATCATGGCGGAACCGGGAGCCCTCCACCGCCCCCACTCCACGGCTAGACCGGTTGGTCGGGGCGGAGCGGGGTGCGGCGGGGCGCGGCGCGGCGCTCCGCTCAGCGGGACGGGGCGACCGGGATGTCCCAGTACGTCGGCTGCTCGTACTGCTCGGACCAGCCGCGGCGCATCCGGGCGGCCGCGCGGTCGAACGCGTCGATGGGGTCCGTGTCCGGCGTGAGCAGCGCCTGCAGCCGGAGCCCGTCGTAGAGCGCCAGCAGCTGCTGCGCACCCCGCTCCGGGTCCATCGTGGCCGGCTCACGACCGTCGCGGACGTCCGCGGCGAGCGCCGTCCGGATCGTCTGCCGGAACTGCAGGTACGCCGACCGGTAGTAGTCGGCACCGTCGACGGTCGGGTCGGTGGCGGCGCCGAGGATCGAGGCCAGCAGGCGCATCAGGCCCGGCTCCTCGACGTGGGCGGCGAGCAGCGTGTGCAGGAACGCGACCGTGCCGCGCTCGGTGATCATCGGCAGGAGCGGTGCCGACACGGCGAGGCTCCAGCGTTCGACGGTCGCGGCCAGCAGGGCGTGCCGGTTCGGGAAGAGCCCCTCGACCTCGGCGACGCGCATGCCGCACCGCTCGGCGACCGCCTCGGTCGAGAACGCGACCGTGCCGGCGTCGTGCAGCACCGCGATCGCACCGTTCAGGACCCGGGTGCGCGGTGCTTCGGCGTCTGCCGAGTCCTGGCTCGTCAGCGGTGCGAGCGGGTGCTTGCGGAACCACTCCAGCAGCGCGCGGGCCCGGGAGGCGCCGGCCTCCGCGTCGGTCGGGCGCTGCGTGTCGAACAGGTCGCTGAAGCCGGGGACCTCGCGCATCAGCGGGTCGAGGGGCTGGAACGCCATCGACCAGTCCGGGAACGAGCGCTGCTGCACCGGGTCGTCGCAGAGCACCCGCACGTTGGTGTGCCGCGGGTCGAGGCGGATCTGCTCGAGGCGCTCGTGGACGACGTCGTCCTCGCCCTCGATGATCCCGATGCAGTTGGCGTCGCGGTGGGCGAGCATGCCGGTGACGCCCATGCGCGTGTTCTTCTCGCGGCCGACGGCCAGGATCTGCGCGAGCTCCGAGTCCGAGATCGGCCGGGTCTGCGTGCTGGTGTAGACGAGCGAGCGCATCGCCGGCCTCCCTGTGTCGAGGAAGGGGGCGGTGTGCCCCCGGAACGAGTCAAGCGCTCCGCGGGCTGCGGCACCAGCCCCGTCTTCGGGTCGCGTGGGCGCGGTGGCGGCGGGACCGCCGGACGGGAGGCGCGGGGCGGGGCCGGGCCGCGCCTCCCATCCGGCAACCGGTCACCGGGTCACCGGGTCAGCGCTCTCCGTCTCTCCGGCTGGGTCAGGGTGTCGGAGACGACGTGCTCTGTCGTCTCCGTTCCTCGACCGCGCTGCCCTCGGCGCACTCGGAGACGCCGACGACGCTGAAACGTCGCGCGTCGGCGAGGAAGTCCATCGACGTCGCGGGGCCGCCACGTCCGCGGATGCCGAGGATCGGGTCCGCGGCTCCCGATCGGTACCGCTCGGTCGTGATGCCCCTGTCCTTCCACAGCTTCTCCACCGCTGCGACCGCCTTCGCCGGATCGATCCGTGGCCCGTCCTGCATGAGGATGTACGTGTAGGTGAGGCCGTCGTCGGCTGCTTCGGTGCAGGACTCAGCGGTCGGTTCGCTGTACACCTTCCAGTGGCCGCCGATCGTCGCTGTCGTGTCGTCCACGACGCTGACGATCGACTTCTTGGCTTCTTCGGGCTTCACGTGCGCGCCACCGGTACAGGCGGTGAGGGCCAGCGTCAGCGCGACGACTGATGCCGCAACGACGCTGCGGGTGCGGACGCGGTCCGCGTTGGACGCCAGTCGCCCTGTCGTACCGGTCGTCGTCGCGTGCTGCATCCCCGTGCCTCCCCCGGTGCGCCCGGACGCACCAGCACGACAGTAGCCGCGTGGTCGCGCCGGGAACTCGACCATGGGCAACGAGCGACACGGTGGGTACAGTCGGACGAGCACACCTGTGAGGGTGCGCAGGGGGGAACATCGTGGGGGACATCCAGTACGACGAAGCGTCCGCCGACGCACTCGTGCGCGCGGCAGATGCCGCTGCCGAGCAGCTGCGCGGGCAGGGCACCGGACGCCGGGCCGCGGTCGAGAAGGGCACCGACGACTTCTCGGGCGCCTACGCCACACGCTTCGAGGAGTCGGCGCAGATCGAAGCGGCGGACCGGCCGAAGCTCGCGACCGTGCTCGACGACCTGAGCGACCAGGTGACCGCGGCGACCGCGGCCGCGAAGCGCGAACGTGAGCGGCAGGAGGACCTGGCCGCGTGGCAGGTCCGACAGGACGAACGGGACCGTAAGGCTGCCGAGTCCCCGACCACGTTCTTCGAGCCCCCGCCCACACTGGGCTTCGACTTCAAGCCGTCCGAGACACCGATCGCGCCGCCGAGCATCTCGGCAGCGTTCTCGGCGCGGTCTCGGACACGGACCGGCAGCGGGACGTCCGGCGGGAAGAGCTCAGCCGACCCGGACCACCTGCGGTCCTTCGCGACGGACTACCGGGCTCTCGACCTGGCGACGACGGAGAAGCAGACGACGCTGCGCAACGCGTGGAACGGCTTCACGGGCTCCTGCGGGTGGGTGCGTGTCTCGTCCGCGACCTTCTTCATCGGCTTCGACCGGTTGCTCGAGGAGAACGGCGAGGACGCTGCCTGGGCCGACCGGATCGCCGACGCGTTCGAACGAGCGGGCGGTCAGGGGTCGATCTCGAACGCGACGCTCGACGTCTCGGCCGCTGCGGAATTGCCGGCGGCCATCACGGAGCTGCTCGACCCGGACCTCACCCCCGCGCAGGTCGCCGAGCGCTGGGCGGCGCTCGGGTACTCGAAGGCGGACCAGCGCGACCTCGAAGCCCTCCCGATCCCGGTGCTCAGCAAGATCGGCAACCTGGAGGGAGTCGACTACTGGGCGCGGGACACCGCCAACCGTGCGGTGCTCGACGCCCGCATCACCGCTGCCGAACAAGAGGTCGAGTCCCTGCGCAACACGATCGCCTACGACAACGGAGCCTCGTGGGGGAAGGCGTCGACGAACCTCGAAGCGCTCCAGGCGATCAAGACCGCCAGCGAGTTCCAGGGGGACAGCAAGGCCGGAGAGCGGTTCATCGTCTCCCTCACCGACGACGTCCCACCGCTCGCAGCGGTCTCCATCGGCGATCTCGACACCGCCGACAACGTCACCTGGGCCGTGCCCGGCATGGGTTCGGACACGACGGGCATGGTCGGCTGGACGGACTCGGCGCAGAACATCTACGACCAGCAGAAGGACATCGGTCCCGACGATCGAGCCGTCATCAGCTGGATGGGCTACGACACCCCGCCGCAGCCGGTCATCTCGGGGGAACTGGACTTCGGCGTCCTCGGCAGCGAGTACGCCCAGAAGGGCGGCGACAACCTCGCGGACTCCATCCGAGGCCTCGACGCCGTGCGCTCGGGCGATGTACCGACGACGAACATCGTCGCGCACTCCTACGGGACGACCGCCTCGGCCTACGCGCTGACCCAGAGCGACGTCCACGTGAACACGCTCACGACCGTCGGGTCCGCCGGCCTGCCGAACGAGATCGACCAGGCGACCGATCTGCACGTCGACGACGTCTACGCCGGACAGGCGCAGGACGTGTGGCTGATCGAGCCGGAGAAGGGCGACCAGTGGGCGTGGACGGGGCGCCTCAGTCCAGAACACAGCCAGAACCCGATCGACCCCGACTTCGGAGCCACACCGTTCGGTACCGACGGGATCGTGACGGACGGGGGCGACGTGAACCCGGTGGAGGACCACGGCACGCACACGGGCAACGACCGGGGGTACCTCGATCTGGGTACCGAGTCCCTGCGGAACGTCGGCTACGCCACGACCGGACATGCCGACGACATCACGGCCGACCCGCCGAAGGGCCCGACCCAGTACCAGAGGTCCATCCTCGAGACGCCGCAGTGGACACTGTGATGGTGCATCGAGGAAGCCACGGCCCCGTCAGGACGAGCATCGGCGTCGCTCTCGTCCTGACGGCGGGCCTGACCATGACCAGTTGTAGCGACAGCCCCGGAGGCAGCACAGTGAAACCGTCGGATGCGAAGAAGTCCGTCGTCGACCTCGTGAAGGAGTCGACTGACGCTGTCGGTGGCGAATGGACGCTCTACCGAGGTCCCTCCGCTGAGGTCTGCGAGCAGCCCGGTGGCGGTGAGGGTGCACGTTTCGTGTACATCCTCGAGCGCGCCGGCGCGGACGGTGCCGCTCCGGCCGCCGACATCCGCAAGGTGGAGGATCTCTGGAAGAGCAAGGGGATCACGACCGAGCGCTTCGAGAGCGGGAGCGCTGACCCGCTCACCGGCATCAACGGGGTGGACGGTCCCGTCACCTCCGTGGGGTTCAACGCGTACCCGCAGGGCTACACGATCAGCGGAGTCTCGAAGTGCTCCGACGGTGACGTCGCGGAACTGCGCCAGGCGGAGTGAGAACACGCGTCATCTGGGCGGTCGCCACGGGTGCTGCCGTCACGCTCCTCCTCACCAGCTGTGGGAGCAGCGACTCCGGCGGGACCGGGCGACAGCCGTCGACCGTCGAGAAGTCCATCGTCGATCTCGTCGAGAGCTCCACCGCTGCGATCGGCGGCAAGTGGGAGGTGTACAGCGGTCCGTCGGTGGAAGCCTGCGGCGACGGCGCTTCTGACAGCGCGCGCTACGTGTACATCATGGACCGTGTCGACCGACCTGGCGGCGACCCGACCGCGGACCTCGACGAGATCAAGGCGCTCTGGAAGGGCGCCGGTATCGAGGTCTCCGACTACGAGAGCGGCGGTGCGGACCCACTGCTCGGCGTCCGCGGATCCGGCGGCCCGACGACGTCCATCGGCTTCGACGCCTTCCCGAAGGGCTACAGCATCACCGCGGTGTCCCAGTGCGCTGACGGGAACGTGAGCGAACTACGCAAGTCGGAGTGACCGGCATGACGAACAGGAGACCACTCGTGGATGCTCGACGGGCAGCCGTGGCAGCGATCGGGGCGCTGCTCTGCTTGGGCACGCTGGCGGGCTGCAGCGCCAGCAGCACCTCAGACGACAGCGGCCGCGAACCAGCAACCGTGCGGAAGTCCGTGGTCGATGTCGTCGAGCGCTCGGCCGCCGCTGTCGGCGGGAACTGGAAGGTCTACAGCGGCCCCTCCATCGAAGGGTGCGGGGACGGTGTGGAAGACAAAGCCCGTTACGTCTACATCATGGAACGGTCCGGCTCGACCGGTGACGAGCCGGCCGACGACGTGAAAGCCATGGCGGAGTTCTGGGACGGCGAGGGGATCGCCACCACGGCGTACAAGAGCGGCGGGGCGGACCCCCTCCTGGGGATGCGGGGAAAGGGCGGTCCGATCATGACGATCGCCTTCAACGCGTACCCGGAGCGGTACAGCATCACCGCGGTCTCCGCGTGCGCTGACGGCAACGTGAGCGACCTGCTCGAGGACGAGTGATGACGCGATGACCGGCGCGGATCTCATCCGAGGGCTTCGGGGAACACTCGTCGTGGTGCTGGCCGTGGTCGCCCTGTCCGGCTGCAGTGCCGGACAGACCGACGCGCGGCCATCGGTCGTGAAGAAGGAGATCGTCCACTCCGTGACGCTCGCAACGTCGGACATCGGCGGCGACTGGCGGGTCTACCGCGGGCCTGACGTGGAATCGTGCAGCGACCATGACGAGGACCACGTCCGGTACGTCTACATCGTGGAGCGTCCGAAGAGCGCGGACGACGACGTCGCCGCCGACATGCGGAAGCTCGAGGGATCGTGGGAACACGCGGGCATCGCCGTCGAGCGGTTCTCGACGAAGGGGGAGAACCCGACCGTCGGGCTCCGGGGATTCGGCGGCCCCGTCACGTCGATCGGGTACGTGTCGTACTACGGCGGCTACCGGATCACCGGTGCCTCGAAGTGCGCTCCCGGCGACGCCCTCGACCTCTCCGACTGAGGCGGGGCGCGTCCGTCCCACGATGCGGGTGGTCAGCGCATGAACAGGATCTGCACTGCGGCGATGACGATGACGGCACCGATCGGCACGCCGGCGATCACCAGCGCAGCCGGGATCTGCGTCCGTCGGATCGTCCGGGGGCCGCCGGCGCCGCGGGCGAACTCCGTGGCCGCGACGAGTTCCGGCGCAGCGGCGGGCGGGATCGGTGGCGGAGCGGGTCGGTCGTCCTCGAACGCCGGGACCTCGACCACGAAGGCGGCCGGGTCCACGGTCGGGGGCAGCTGGGTGTACCGGTTGCGTACGGTTCGTTCGTCCATGGTGACCCTCCCTCCGTGCACACTATGCCGCCTGCCAGGGGTCCGGTAGTGCAATCAGTTGCTCGCACCTCCGCTCACGGTTCACGCCCCGGCGAGCAGCGCGTCCGTCTCGCCCGCCGTCGGAGCGGTCGCCGGTCCGGTGCGGGTCACCGCGAGTGATGCCGCCGCGTTGGCCCGGCGGACGGCGTCCTGGAGGCTCGCCCCACGACCCAACGCCGCCGCCAGTACGCCGTCGTGTGCGTCACCCGCCCCGTTGGTGTCGACCGCGACGACGGGGAACCCGGGGACCAGGACCGGTTCGCTGCCGGACTCGACCACCCAGCAGCCGTCCGCGCCGTCCCGCACCAGGGCGGTGCCCCGCGCTGCCGCGGCGATGGCGGCGGCAGCCTCGGCGAGGGTGGCCGACGTCGGGGACAGCAGGCGGGCCTCCCGGCTGTTGGCGCTGACCACGTCGGAGCGGGCGGACACGGCGGCCAGGACGGCTGCCGGCAGGGTGTCGACGAGGGGTGACGGGTCGAACACCACGCGGACGGACGACGGCACCGTGCCGAGCCAGTCGGCGATGGCCGCGCCGTTGACCGCGTGCGCCAGGCCGTAGCCGGAGACGAAGACGACGTCGTCGGCGCGGAGCGCGACGCGGTCGAGGTCGGCGCGGGTGAGCTGCCCTTCGGCGCCGACGCTCGTGACGAAGGTGCGTTCGGTGGTGGCGTCGACGAGGGCCACGCAGTAGCCGCTGTCGGCGTCCGGGAGCCCGGGCTGCACGACGGTGACCCCGGACTCCTCGAGCGCCTGGCGGACGACGTCGCCGAACGGGCCGGTGCCGTACTGCCCGGCGAAGACGACGTCCATGCCGTCGCGACGGGCGGCGACCATCGTGTTGAGGCCGCCGCCGGCCGTGATCTCCGAACCGTCGGCGATGACGTCACCGCCGGGCTCGGGCAGGGCACCGATGCGCATCACGATGTCGACGATGACGTTGCCGACGGAGACGAGGCGGCTCATCGGATCGTGTGCTCGGTGCGCGGGAGCGGCGCGGACTGGTCGGGCTGCTCGTGCAGGGTGCCGCGGGGGCCGCCGGTGAGCAGGTAGACCGCGGCGGCGACGATGAAGGTGACGACCCAGCCGAGGCCGTTCGCGCCGATCCAGGTGTCCGAGAAGGCGCCGACGAACACCGGGTCGGCGTCGCCCACCTGGACGTTGGTGAACAGGAAGCCGACGACGATCGCGACGACCCAGGCGGTCACGGCGCGCCAGGCGATGCCGCCCGCGTACCAGTAGCGACCACCGCGGCGCAGGTCGAGCAGCGCGCTCGGGTCGTACCAGGTGCGGCGGAGCATGTCGGCGATGAAGACCCCGAGCCAGGCGGTGATCGGGACGGCGAGCACCGAGATGAACGTGATGAACGGGGCGTAGAAGCCGTCGGCGACGAGCATGAAGTACATGGCGCCGAGCGTGGTGATGACGACGTCGACCGCGACGGCCCAGACCCGCGGCACCTTCACGCCGAGGGTCAGCGTGGTGAGGCTGGCCGAGTACACCGACAGGTGGTTCGACAGCAGGAGCCCGCCGAACGCCGCGATCAGGTACGGCACGGCCATCCAGCTGGGCAGCATGTCGCGGATCGCGGCGACCGGGTCACCGGCCTGGGCGAGGGTCGGGTCGCCGGCGGACACCAGGGAACCCAGCCCGACCAGGACGACGAGCGGGATGCCGGCACCCGCGGCGCTGGCGGCGACGAGCTTGCCGGCGCGGACACTGGTGCGGGTGTAGCGGGCGATGTCGGCGCCGGCGGTGGCCCAGCCGATGCCGGTACCGGCGGCGATGGTGCCGATGCCGATCACCATCGCGGCGACGGGGCCGGCGGGCTGGGCACCGACGACGTCCCAGTCGATGCGGGCGACGAGGAACACGGCGACGAAGACGTTGAGGGCACCGAAGACCCACGTCGCCCACTTCTGCACGGCGACGATGAACGCGTGGCCGAGGCCGGAGATGAGCACGGTCGCGGCGACGAACAGCAGGATCGCGACGACGGTGACGACCGGGTGCGCCTTGGAGCCGCCGTCGGTGCCGAACAGGATGGTGAACAGCGAGAGCAGCACGAACGCGGCCGTGGTGGTGTTCACGGTCTCCCAGCCCAGACGGCTGAGGAGCGAGACGGCGGTCGGGCCGATGTTGCCGCGCACGCCGAAGACCGCGCGGCTGAGGGTCAGACCGGGCGCTCCGCCTCGACGACCGGCGATCGAGATGACCCCGACGACGGCGAACGAGCCGGCGGCACCGATGACGGCGACGAGCAGTGCCTGCCAGACGGTGAGGCCCTGGAACGCGACGAGGGTGGCGCCGAGGGGCAGCCCGAGGATCGAGATGTTCGCGGCGAACCAGACCCAGAACAGCGCACCGGGTGTGCCGGTGCGCTCGGCGACGGGGACCGGCTCGATGCCGCGCTGTTCGATCGTGGTCAGGGTGCCGGACTTGGTGCCGGTGTCCGTGGGGGTGGTGGTCATCAGGTCCTCTTACGTCATCGGAAGGGTGCGAGGGGTGAGGCCGGGCGACGGTGAAGGGGGGACACCGCCGCCCGGCGGTCTGTGGGGCGCTACCGGCGAGCGGCGGCGCGGAGGACGAGGAGCTGCTGGGTGAGCTCGTCGAGGTGCAGGTCGTTGACGGTCTCGACCTGGTGCACGGCGTCGTCGGACCAGGCCGGAGCACCGTGCACGGCGCCGAGGACGGCTCCGGCCATCGCGGCGATGGTGTCGGTGTCGCCGCCGATGCTGGCCGCGGTGCAGACGGTCTCCCAGGGGTCGAGGTCGAGGGCGACGAGGGCGAGGGCCGCGACGACCGACTCCTGCGACGCGACACTCGTCCCGACCAGTCCGGAGACGACGTCGATCCGCTGGTCGGCCGGCACGCTGGCGAGGTGTCCACGGGCCCACTCGGTGCGCTCGGCGATCGAGGCGCCGGCGACCCAGTGCCCCCGGGTCGCACCCAGGCGTGCGGCAGCGATCGCCACGTCGAGTGCCTCGGACCGGGTCGCACCGTCGATGCCGGCGGAGACCGCGGCGGCGATCGCGCTGGCGCCGGCGATGCCGAGGCCGGTGTCGTGGGTGACCCGCGAGGCGTCCTGCACCGCGTCGACGAGTGCCGCGACACCGCCTGATCCGGTTTCACCGACCCCATCGAGGGGCGTGGCGATGCCGACCGGGGTGATCCGCATCGCGGCACCGTTCGTGGTTCCCGTCGACCCGGCTTCGGAGGCCGGGACCCCGTCGAGGATCCGTTGCACGGCCGTCTTGGTGCTCGGCCCGAGGAGGTCGAGCGAGCCCTTCGCCGCCATCGTCCGCTCCCAGGCGATGAGCGCCTGGGCGAAGTCGACGGGGTCGAGTCGTCCGTCGCCCTGCACGAGCAGCTGCGCCACGAGGACGGCCTGCTCGGTGTCGTCGGTGATGCTCGCCGCGGGCATGCCGTGCGCGATCCGCTGGTGGGGCCCGGCGTCGACGAACCCGTCGATCACCCCGTGGTCGGCACGGATCTGGTCGAGGGACATCGACTGCGTGGGCATGCCCAGGGCATCACCGATCGCGAGCCCCCGGAAGGCCGCGAGCGCGTGCTCGTACTCGGCGCTGGTCGTCACGACTCGCTCCCGAACTTCATGTG
This sequence comes from Curtobacterium sp. APC 4022, assembly GCF_030407555.1. Lineage (NCBI taxonomy): Bacteria > Bacillati > Actinomycetota > Actinomycetes > Micrococcales > Microbacteriaceae > Curtobacterium > Curtobacterium sp. APC 4022. The sequence continues at coordinate 9,269 of NZ_JASDDD010000002.1, read as the reverse complement.
CAGGCGGAACCGGCTCGGGTCGAGCAGGCTGTCGACAGCCTCCACGAACGTGCCGTCGGCCGTCCGGGAGACCCGTCGGCTGTGGAGGAACGGCTCACCGGGCGCCCTGTGGAGGGAGGCTGCCTCGTCTGCGGTGAGGGGCTGGATGTCGACCCACTGCTCGGCGAGCGCGGGCACCAGGCCGGCACTGGCGATCGTGGCGGTGAGGGAGTCGTCGACGAGCCCTTCGTCGACGGCGCGGACGAGCCTCCCGAACGGCGGGACCAGGCTGCGCTCGAGCGACACGTCCGGTCCACCGACCACGTGACGGACGCGGTCGACCGCGATGAAGTCGGGGTCGACGAGCCCGAGTTCGGCTGCCTGGCCGGGTCGGCTGACACGCTCGATGCGCAGCACCCGGACGGCGATCTCGGTACCGGTGGCCGCGAGCGAGCGGGCCCAGCCGCTGCGGGGGTCGAGCGCGGCGCCGTCGAAGGTGACGATCGAGCCGATGCCGCCGTGGATGGCGATGTACTCCTCGTCGGCCAGGTCGGCGAGCGCCGCCCGCACGGTGCCGCGGCTGACGGCGAAGCGCTCGGCCAGGTCGTGCTCGCCCGGCAGGCGTTGGCCCGGGGCGTACCGACCCGTGGCGATCGCGTCGCGCAGGGCGTCGGCGACGAGGCGTCGCTTCGATGAGACCGGCATGGACAGGAGACTACATGTACAAGACCTGTTCAGCCAGCCAGCGCGAACTCGAACGGTCAGCGACGCGAACGCGGACCATCACCGACGACGAGCACGACGAGGAGCACCGTCACCCCGAGCAGCAGCAGGCCGAACGCGATAGAGGCACCACCGAAGCTCGCACCCACGCCGAGCCAGAGGAGTCCGGCGCCCCCCGAGATGATGGCCAGCACGATCCCGGCGGAGTTCACGGGCGCGCGCGGCGCGGGCACCACCCACAGGGCGACCACTGTGACGACGGCAGCCACGAGCGGACCCCAGACGAGCATCGGGAACGCGATGCTCGCGAGCGCGGACAGACCGGAGGCCTGGGCGAACATCAGGATCGGGAACGGCAGGCCCACCAGCAGCACGTCGACGACGAGCGTGAGCCAGGCAAGGACCCGCCAGTGGAGACGAACCGGCACGGCGACCGCGGTCTCCCCGTCGGGCCCGCGCACGGGCGGACGGACTCCGCCGCTGTTGGCGGTCATGGGATCCGCACCGGGTCCCACGCACCGGCCTCCGAGCCGTACGCACCGACCCGGGTCCGCGCGCCGTCCGGGACGTCCGTGTCGATCCCGAACGCCTCGACCGAGGGCGGCACCGTCAGGTCCCAGGTCTCGATCCCGTTCTCGGAGGACCGTGCGGTGGGTTCGGGGCCTCGATGGCTCACGCCGTGCTCGTTTCCGTCGGAGCTGGCCGACCCGGCTGATGCCGGTCCATCGGGTCCGGGTGCGCATCCGGTGAGGAGCACGACCACGAGGGCCGCGACCGCGGGTCCGACGACTCGCCGTGACGGTGTCACCGCCGCGCACCGCTCTGCCCGGTGGACGCACCGTCTGCAGAACGCGTCGCCCTGACCAGCGCCCCCGCTGCAGCGTCGTCGAATTCGACCCCCATGCTCGGCATCGTAACCACGTTGCCCGGACAGCGGTCCGGCGAGATGCTCGCGGCCGACGGTTCGACGGACGGGAGGCCCGTGCCCGGCTGGTCCGGTGCCTCCCGTCCGCCTCGGGCCGACTACAGGACGACGACCGTCGTCCCCGCGGACGTCGCCGGCCGGTCCATCGCCTCGAGCGCCGCCGGCGCCTGGTCGAGCGGGATGGTCCGGCCGACGAGCGGGGCAGGGTCGAGCCGGCCGTCGGCGATCTCGGCGAGCATCGCCGGGTACTCGTGCGCGGACATGCCGTGGCTGCCGAGCAGTTCGAGCTCGAGTCCGATGACCCGGCCGAGGTCGACCTGCGGGGTGGCGTCCGCCCCCGCCAGGAGTCCGACCTGCACGTGCCGACCACCCGGGCGGAGCGCGGCGATGCCCTGGCGGACGAGGGACGCGCGGCCGAGTGCCTCGACGACGACGTGCGCGCCGCCGTCCGTCGCGACGCGGATCTGCTCGTCGACGCCATCAGACCGGGCATCGATCGTGGTGGTGGCGCCGAGGGTGCGGGCGAGCGCGAGTGCCTCGGCGGAGACGTCGACCGCGACGACCCGGGCACCGCGTGAAACGGCGACGACGATCGCCGAGAGCCCGACTCCCCCGCAGCCGAAGACGACCACGTGCTCCCCCGCCGCCGTGCGTGCACGGTTCACGACGGCCCGGTAGGCGGTGGCGAAGCGGCAGCCGAGCCCTGCGGCCGTGGCGTCGTCGATGGCGTCGGGCACGGCGACCAGGTTGGCGTCGGCGTGGTGCACGACGACCTGTTCGGCGAAGGACCCGGGCCGGTCGAAGCCAGGCTGGGTCTGGTTCGGGCAGATGCTCTGGCGCCCGGCGATGCACGTCGGGCAGGTGCCGCACGCGTTGACGAACGGGGCCGTCACCCGAGCGCCGGGCTGCCACTGCCGGACCTGGTCGCCGACGCGCTCGACGACGCCGACGAACTCGTGGCCGGGGACGTGCGGCAGCGCGACGGTGTCGTCGTGGCCGTGCCAGGCGTGCCAGTCACTGCGGCAGACGCCGGTGGCGACGACCCGGACGACGACGGCGTGCGGTGGGCACGCGGGCTCCGGGACGTCGGTGACGACGGGCGTCGCGGAGAAGGAGTCGAAGGTGACGGCGCGCATGTGCCCGATCCTGCCACCCGGGCAGTCCGGGCCCGACGATCAGGGCCGGGCGGCGAGGGGCAGCGCGGCGAGGACCTCGTCGATCGTCGCCGACATCGAGCGGGACTCCGGCTCTGCACCGGCCCAGGTGTCCAACGCCACATGGAACACGAGCACGCCGAGCTCGGCCAGGACGGCGGCCTGCAGCGGCGTCTCGCCCCGTTCGACGAAGGCGCCCCGGGCAGCGCGGACCAGGTCGGCGCGCTTCCGGGCGTCGCGGTCGCGCAGTTCGTCGTTGCTCTCGACGATCCGACGCCAGGCCGCGGTCTGGGCGTGGTTGTCGTCGAACCGGGCGGCGGCGACCTGGTGCAGCACGCGGCGGATGACCTCGACCGGCTCGACGTCGGCCGGGGCCTCGGCGATGAGCCGTGCGGCGGTGGTGGGGATCTCGTCGCCGGCGAAGACGACCTCGCGCTTGTCGGCGAAGTGCCGGAAGAACGTCCGGGTGGTCAGGCCGGCACGTGCGGTGATCTGCGGCACGGTCGTGGCCGCGAAGCCCTGCTCGGCGAAGAGTTCGAAGGCCGCGCGCTCGAGTCGTCCTCGTGCATCGGGAGCCCATCGCATCGGTCGATCGTACCTGATGACACGACGTGCCATGAGGGCATACGATGACATCACGTGTCATCACGCTGGCACCGAGGAACGAGGAACCGAAATGACCGCCGCCGACCCCATCACCACCCCGCCGAACGAAGCACTGTTCCTGCTCGGCCCGCGCGGCCCCTTCGAGGTCCGCCCGACCGCGATGCCCACCCCCGGCGCCGGCGAACTCGTCGTCCGGGTCCGCGCGGTCGCGGTGAACCCCGTCGACGCCATCACCGGCCCGCTCCGCCGCCTCGTCTCGCCGTGGGTGCGGTTCCCGACCGTCCTCGGCAGCGACGTCGCCGGCGAGGTCGTCGCGGTCGGCCCCGACGTCACGGACCTCCGGGTCGGCGACCGGGTGACCGCGTTCGCCGCCGGACAGGAGAAGGCGCGGAACCGCCCGTCCGAAGGCGGGTTCCAGCGGTACGTGACGGTCCTCGAGCGCGTCACCACGCGCCTCCCGGCCGACGTCGCGTTCGACCGTGCCGCGGTCCTGCCGCTGGCACTCGCCACGGCCGCCGCCGGCCTGTACGAGGCGGACCAGCTCGGCCTGCCGTTCCCGACGGTCGGGGCGTCCCGCGCGGACGAGGTCGTCCTGGTCTGGGGCGCGTCGACGAGCGTCGGCATGAACGCCGTGCAGCTCGCCCGCGCCAGCGGCTACACGGTGGTCGCGACGGCCGGACGGGCGAACCACGACCTGGTGCGCGCCCTGGGCGCCGAGGCCGTCGTCGACTACCGCGACGCCGACGTCGACCGTCAGGTCGTCGCGGCACTCGGCGGACGGCGCCTCGTCGGCACCGTCGCGATCGGCAAGGGCTCCCTCGGACACGCCCTGCGCATCGCGCGCTCCGCCCCCGGCACGAAGCGGATCGCATCCGCCTACCCCGACCCGGTGACCAGCGTCCGCTCGCGCATCGAACGGCTCCGCGGCATGCACGTCACCGCCATCTGGGGCGGGACCCCGGTCGTCTCCCCGGTCGGACCGGCGGTCTTCCGCGACTTCCTGCCCGCGGCCCTGGCCGACGGACGGTTCCGCCCGGCACCCGAGCCGACGGTCGTCGGCGACGGACTGGAGGCCCTCCCCACCGCCCTGCAGACCCTCCGGAACGGCGTCTCGGCGACCAAGATCGTCGTCGGGATGGACGCCTGATGCCGTCGCAGCGCACGCTCCTGGTGTTCGGCGGGACCGGGCAGACCGGCCGCCACCTCACCGACCTCGCCCTCGCGGCCGGACACCGCGTCCGCGTCCTCGCCCGCACGCCCGCGAAGGCCGGACCCACACGTGCCGGACTCGAGGTACGGCAGGGATCCGTGACCGACGAGCTCGACCTCGACGGGCTGCTCGACGGTGTCGACGCGGTGGTCTCGCTGCTCGGAGACGTGCAGGCGCAGCGGACCGCGATGGTGAACACGGCGTTCGTCCGACGCCTGGTGCCCGCGATGCGCCGGACCGGGGTGCGCCGGTTCCTGTACCAGGCAGGTGCCCTCAGTGCGCCGCCGCACGCACGGTTGACGCCGACGCTCTGGGCGATCCGGAACACCGTCGCCCGCAGCTACGACGGCCAGCACCGGGACAACGAGGCGGTGATGCGGTACCTGGCCGACGAGGCGATGGACCTCGAGTGGATGGCGCACCGCGCCGGCATCGGGTCGGACGGCCCCTCGAAGGGCGTGCTCGAACGGACCGAGGGGACGCCGGGCATCGGGACGTTCGGGGACTGCGCCGCGTACGACCTGCGGCTGCTGGACGACCCGACGGCGGTGCACACGATGAGCCTCAGCGCGTACCGGAAGACCGGCCGGCGGGCAGGGGGCGTCGCGCGGGACCGCAGCTAGCGGAGCCGCGGTTCGGCGCGGAAGAAGTCGGAGTACCGCGGCTCTCCCGGCTCCCAGAGCCGCGAGGTCACGATGGCCGCCAGGTCCTCCGGCGGGGTCAGGCCGTGCCGCCGCCACTGCGCCGGATCGGCCCGAGCGGCGCTGATCGCGTGCCGGTCAGGCACGGGCACCGTCCCGCCGGTCGTCGTGGTGCAGGGTCTCACGCGGGGGCACGGGCGGCCGTCGGCACCGGCCGAGGCTGATCGAGCGGGTCGGCGGCAGGGAGACGTCGGCGGGGTCGATCCGGGTCGCGATCGGGGTGATGGTGGTGAACACGGGCGTCCCTCCCGGGGATCAGTGGAGCGCCCGACCGGTGGGATATGGACGCTGATGTTTCAACGTCCTCATGTGTACGACATGCAAACTGATATGGCAATGACCCGGTTCGGAACAGCTCGACACTCCCGACCAGCACCCTCCGGATCAGCACCCTCCGCCTCAGTGCCCGAGCTCGACGAGCAGCACCCCCACGATGATGAGTCCGATCCCGCCGAGCATCAGCCGGGTCAGCGGCTCGCGGAACAGCACGCGCCCGAGCACCGCCGTCAGCGCCACCCCGGTCGCCGCCCAGATGCCGTACGCGACCCCGATCGGCAACCCCAGGGTCAGGGCGACCGCGAGCAGGCTGAACGCGACGACGTACCCGGCCACGACCGGGACGTAGTAGCGCTTCTTGCCGTCAGTGGCGAGTTTCAGGCTGATCGTCGCGGCGACCTCGGAGACGATCGCGATCGCCAGCAGGACCCATCCCATCAGTGCGCCTCCCGCTTCCGTGCGGCCAGCGCTCGCTGCGACCCGAGCTCGACGAGCAGCACCCCGACGGCGATGAGCGTGATGCCGATCCCCATCACGAGGGTGAGCGCCTGCCCGAACAGCACCGCCGCCAGCACCGCGGTCAGGGCGACCCCGGACGCTCCCCAGATGCCGTACGCGACCCCGATGCCCATCCCGCGGCGGAGGACCAGGACCAGCATCCCGAACGCCACCAGGTACCCGACGACGACGAGCGCGTACCAGCCGGCGTGCTCGACGGCGGCCTGCAGCGCCAGGGAGGCGGTGACCTCGGCGACGATCGCGGAAGCCAGGAACACCCACTTCACGATGCGCTGCCGTCCACGAGGGTGGCGGTCGTCCGGGCCGCGAGCGCGATGGTCGCGGCGGCAGCGGCGTCGTCGCGGTCCTGCAGCCAGGCGGTGCTGACGCCGTCGGCGAGCGCCACGAGCAGACGGGCCACGGTCTCGGGGGGTGCGGTCCACCGGAAGCGCCGGTCGTCGGTCCACGCCTCCAGGTGGGCACGCACGGCGTCCACGTAGGCGCGCTGCTCCCAGTCGGCGACGTCCTGGAGGCCCGGGTCACGTCGTGCGAGGGCGAACAGCTCCACGAGTGCGAGCGCGGTCGCGGGGTCGGCGCGGGTCGTGTCGAGGTGGGCGGTGAGGCCGGCGGTGATCCGGGCCTCCGGGGCGAGTGCGGCGGTGTCGGTGGCGAAGGCGGCGGCCATCGCGGTGCGGAGTTGGCGTTCCAGGACGGCACGGAAGAGCGCTGGCTTCGTGGCGAAGCAGTAGTGGAAGGCGCCGTGCGGCAGCCCGGCGCGACTGGTGACGGCGCGGGTGGTGACGGCGGCGACGCCCTCGTCGCGCAGCACGGCGAGCGCGGCGTCGACGAGCTGGTCACGGCGTTCCTCGACGCTGCGGTGCTCCTGGGTGGTGGTCATGCTGCGACCGTAGCGTCGAACTTGGCCAAGTGGCCGAGTCTCCCAGCGTCTTCCGGGCTGATCGGGTGCTGAAGGGTTGCGCAGCGTGTCGCGAGGGCTTCCCCAGTACTCCCTGGGAACGTCGTCGCACCACAACGGAAGAGGGGTCCGATGACCGCACTGTCGCGACGCACGCTGCTCATCGGCGGCGGGTCGGTGGTCCTGGCGGCCGCTGCCGGCGCCGTCCTGGTCGAACAGCGCGTGCTGCCCGGACGGTCCGCGGCGGAACGGCTGCTCGGCATGACCGGACCGGCGGGTGTCGTCCCCACCACCGCACCCGGTCGGCGCCTCGAAGGCTCGTTCACCTCGGCTGCCCGCGGCGGCGCTGAGACCGGGTGGACGATCAGCTACCCGCCCGGCTCCCGCGAAGGTGACCCGCTGCCGGTCGTCGTGTCCCTGCACGGGTACGGCGGCGACCACCGCAGCAGCTTCGACCACGGCATGCACCTCGACCGGTTCCAGGCGGCAGGCCGGGCAGCGGGCGAGCCGGCGGTCGCGATCGCCTCGGTCGACGGCGGCAACGACTACTGGCACCCCCGGGCCTCCGGCCGGGACCCGCACCGGATGCTCGTCGACGAGTTCCTGCCCCTGCTGCACGACCACGGGTTGGACGTCGGACGGCTCGGGCTGTTCGGCTGGTCGATGGGGGCGTACGGGGCACTCCTGGTCGGCAGCACCCTGGGGCCGGAGCGAGTCCGGGCCGTCGCGGCGAGTTCGGTGGCGCTCTGGCCGACCCCGCAGCGCGCAGCCTCGGGGGCGTTCGACAGCGCGGCGGACTTCGCCCGGCACGACCTGACCACGCGGACCGCGGCGCTCGGAGCCCTGCACACCCGGATCACCTGTGGCACCGCGGATGCCTTCTGCCCGGGCGACGAGCAGCTCGTGCACCGGATCACGCCGGCGCCCACGTCGAGCTTCACCCTGGGCGCGCACGACTGGTCGTACTGGCGGCGCGAGGCTCCGGAGCAGCTTCGGTTCCTCGCGGCCGCGCTCTGAGGGCCTCTGGCACCGACCGAGTCGACACCGCTAGGGTCGGCGCCATGGACGCAGTGTCGCCTGCCGTGGCCGCCTTCTGGGCCGCCCGCCGTCTGGAGTCCCGGGACCTGCCCGTGGAGGTCCCCCTGGCCTGGGGCTTCGGCGCGACACCCGAGCACGCCGACGAGCTGCTCGCGCTGGTCCTGGACGGTGTGAAGGACGGCACGGCATCGTCGCTCTGGGACTACGAGGCGACCGCGGAACCCCTGCCCGAGGTCGGTGAACACAGCGTGGTCCTCGACGGCACCGGGCAGCCCCGCGCGGTCATCGTGACGACGGACGTCCGGACCGTGCCGTTCGACCGGGTCGACCCCGAGCACGCCCGAGCCGAGGGTGAGGGCGACCGGACCCTGACGTACTGGCGGGCCTCGCACGAACGGTACTGGCGGGAGCACTCCGAGGACCCGCGCGGCTGGGCGCCGGACATGCCCGTCGTCTGCGAGCGCTTCCGGCTGGTCTGGCCGACCCCGAGCGACGAGCCGACCCGGAGCGAGTCGTGACCCGGCTCCGGCGCCACACCCTCGTCGCAGCGGCGCTGATCGCCGTGGGCCTGGTGTCCGTCACCGCCTGCGCGTCCGGGTCGAGCGGCTCGAGGGCGCGGATGTACGACTCGGTCAGCAGCATGGCCGACAGCAGCTCCCTCGTCGTCACCGGCACCGTCGACGAGCAACGGGTCGCGAACGACGTCGCGAGCGCCGGCCCCACCACACTGTCCACCGTCCGGGTCGTGGACACCGCCAAGACCGACGCCGACCACCCGGCGGGATCCACGGTCATCGTCCGCCAGCACGGCACCGCGGGGTCGTCGCACCCGGGGATGCTCCTCCGGCAGGGCACCACCTACCTGCTCTACCTGGGTCCGTCCGCACTCGAGGGAGACCTGGCCGAGCAGTTCTTCGTCACGGGCGGAGCCGCCGGTGTGTACGTCGCCGAGGACGGTCGGACTGACTTCCGCCGGGGCATGGACGAGGGCGACGACCTCCCCGCCCGCCTCAGCCTCGCCGACGCCCTGGAGGGCTGAGCCGCCTTGACACGACCGGGGCGAGACGGACGGGAGGCGCGGTGCCAGCTGGCACCGCGCCTCCCGTCCGTGGGTCGGGCTCAGCCCACCACGAGCTGACGGACCAGCGCCGGGATCCGCTCCCGGAACGGGAAGAACCCGCGGGACGCGGACGGCCACGACGCACTGTCCCAGCGGCGACGGACGGTGACGAGGGCGACCCCC
>NZ_JASDDD010000109.1:0-617 GCF_030407555.1 Curtobacterium sp. APC 4022 | reverse complement strand
GTCCGGACGGGAGGCCCTGGGTCACGTGACCAGCGTACGGTGCGTCCGCCGCGCCTCCCGTCCGGCGACCTGCCGGAGCCGACGCCGGCGCTCCCACCCACCCACGAGGCGACGACGCACGGAGTCGGACCGCACCCGCGGCCGTGGCCAGAGGGCCCGCAGTACGACCCGGAACTGCTCGAGCACGGCGACACCCGCAACGTCGTCGACCGCTTCCGGTACTGGAGCATGGCGGCGATCGTCGCCGACCTGGACACCCGCCGACACGGCTTCGACGTCGCCATCGAGAACTGGCAGCACGACCTGAACATCGGGTCCATCGTCCGCACCGCGAACGCGTTCCTCGCCGGGACGGTGCACATCATCGGACGGCGGCGCTGGAACCGCCGCGGGGCGATGGTCACCGACCGGTACCAGCACGTGCGGCACCACGAGGACGTCGCCGCGTTCCTCCAGGTCATGCGTGCCGAGGGGCGGCCGGTCATCGCGATCGACAACACGCCCGGGGCCTCGCGGATCGAGACGGCGGAGGTGCCGGAGCGCTGCGTGTTCCTGTTCGGGCAGGAGGGGCCGGGGCTGACGGACGAGGCGGTCTCGGGGGCGGCCGGGCACCTGGA
>NZ_JASDDD010000108.1:0-1215 GCF_030407555.1 Curtobacterium sp. APC 4022 | reverse complement strand
ACATCCCGGGCGTGTCGCACACTGCAACACAGCGCCCGCTTCTCGCCCCAGAGCGAGGCTCTGGGCTCTGGGCTCTGGGCTCTGGGCTCTGGGCTCTGGGCTCTGGGCTCTGGGCTCTGGGCTCTGGGCTCTGGGCCGATCATGCACCTCCATGACCAGTTGGCAAGCCCAGCTGCGCACATCGTCGATCGCGACGACGGTCGCCCGCCGCCAACCGAGACCTACGGGTTGCTGACCCTTGCAACGGAAGACCCGCCACTTGCCCCCTGGCTCAGACAGTGCGCCGCAGCAGGCTCACGGCGGCCGGCCGAGACAGCAGCTACGAGGGTGTAGACGGTGAAGTGGGGATCCGAGTACATGCCGGCGCCGAGCGCCTCACGGTGTGAAGACCACCGTCTGCGGGGGCCTCTCCCACCGGTGCCCTGCACGCCCGGCCTCTGAGGAACCCATCGCTGGCAGAAGGGCCGAGGCTCTCCCCTTCGATGGCACATCAGCAGACGAGCTCATGACCGACCGCCGCTGCGTGCACGGGCGCACGCGGTCGCGGCAGTTCCGACAGTCTTCTGCTCGAGCTCCTGCCGGTCGGGACGCTCTGGGGCACTGGCCTCATCGCCGGTGCACTCCGGTCGTCCACAAGAACCGTCGTCCGGGGAGACCTGACGTCGCCGGGCTCGACGACGTCCTCCTCACCAGTGATGTTTCGTGAGGCCTGAGTCAGCCCACACGCAACCACTGCCGACCGGTAGCAACCGCACGTCTCGGGTGGGAAGGCGTCAGCTCCACCTCGGCCAAATCCCGTGGGATGACAACGCATCATCGGCACGCTGCGCCGGCCCGCTCTAATGAGAACAGCCGGCCCGAAACAGGTCGTCGCCGCGGAAGGGCAAGCTCGCATCGGCACGACGGTGACGGCGAGGCGCCGGCATCGACGACTCGCATCATGGTGACCATCGACGCCAGGCATCACCGCTCAGGACAGGCCGAGCTACCGCCCGCCGCGCCTCTGGCTCGAACGACGCGCTCCGAACTGTGGGCGACGCCTGGACCCCCGGTGGAGAATCCACGCCGATCCATCCCGGAGCACAACTCTTCCTGTCGTGAGGGCTCCGCCGGAGAACGCAGAAAAGCCCCTGACCGATGGAGCGTGATGCTCCACCCGTCAGGGGCTTTCCATTGAAAAGAAGTCCGGCGGCGTCCTACTCTCCCACAAGGTCC
>NZ_JASDDD010000107.1:0-1229 GCF_030407555.1 Curtobacterium sp. APC 4022 | reverse complement strand
CATTTGTTGGCATCGCAGACAAATGGTTGCGCGAAGCGCTTCGACGCTGTTAGCGTCGCCGTCGCGAGCCGATCGAAGCGCTTCACAAGCGCCGACGATCGGCACGGAGGACACGACGGAGACGAGCACGAGGAGGTGCGCACATGGTGACGATCCACGAGGTGGCGAAGGCGGCTGGCGTCTCGATCTCGACCGTCTCGTACGCCCTCTCCGGCAAGCGCAGCATCTCCGCCACGACCCGGGCGCGCATCGACCAGGCCGTCGCCGAGCTCGACTACCGTCCGAACGCCGGCGCCCGGATGCTCGCCGGCGCCCGCACGAACATCCTCGCCCTGTCCGCCCCGATCCGGCAGGACGCGCACCTGCCGACGCACATGCGCTTCGTCACCGCGGTGGTCGAGGCGGCACGGGCCCACGACGACGACGTCCTGCTCCTGGCCCGCGACGACGAGGTCACCGGCATCCGCCGCGTGGTCGACAGCTCGCTGGTCGACGGGGTGGTCGTGCTCGGGGTCTCGACGGATGACGAGCGCGCCGAGGTCGTGCGTCGCTCGGGCGCTGCGGCCGCGTTCGTCGGCGTGCCGGGCGACACCACGGGCCTGAGCTGCATCGACCTGGACTTCGCCGAGGCCGGTCGCGCCTCGGTCCGTGCACTCGCCGCCGCCGGACACCGCAGCATCGGTGTGATCGGCCACCCCGCCACCTACGTCGAGCGGCACACCGGCTTCATCCGCCGTTTCGCCGACGCGTTCGAGGACGAGTGCCGGGCGGCCGGCATCGCCACCCTGGCGCTGTACCCGTCCCTCGACCGCGCCGACCAGCGTGCGGCGGCGGACGAGTTGCTCGCCGGGCTGCCGGACATGACCGCGCTCGTGTTCCACTGCAACGAGCCCGTCGTCGAGGCTGTCCTCGCGCACCTGGTGGCGCGGGGTGTCCGTGTCCCCGAGGACGTGTCCGTCGTGGCCGCCTGCGCGAGCTACGACACCGACCGGCTCGAGGTCCCCCTGTCCACCATCCCCCTCCCGCTCGAGGAGATGTGTCGCGGCGCCGTGGAGGACGCCGTCCGTCAGGTCGACGGTGCCCGCGAACCGGGCGTCACCCTCCTCCGACCGCGGTTCATCGACCGCGGGTCCATCCGACCGGTGCACTGACCGGCGTCGAACGGTCGATGGACACATCGACCCGGCGTCTTCGTCGGTCCACTGTCGAAGCGCTTCGATCAGCCTGAC
>NZ_JASDDD010000106.1:0-1517 GCF_030407555.1 Curtobacterium sp. APC 4022 | reverse complement strand
CCCGACAAGCCATCCCCCCCCTACAAGGAAGTAGCGACATGAAGAAGTCACGCCTGCTCGGCGCACTCGCCGGGCTCGCCGCGACCGCCGTCGTCCTCACCGGCTGCTCGGCCGGCGGGAGCGCCGACGACCGCAGCAACGAGGACGGCAAGACGCTGAAGCTCTGGCACTTCGAGTCCGAGGACTCCGCCATGGGCAAGGCCTGGAAGGAGTCCATCAAGGTCTTCGAGAAGGAGACCGGCGCGAAGGTCGAGTTCCAGGAGAAGAGCTTCGAGCAGATCCGGAAGACGGCCAGCCAGTCGCTCAACTCCGACCAGGCCCCGGACCTCATCGAGTACAACAAGGGCAACGCGACCGCCGGCCTGCTCGCCAGCCAGGGGCTCCTGAGCCCGCTCGACGACGCCGTCAAGAAGTACGGCTGGGACGAGAAGCTCGCCAAGTCCCTGCAGACCACGGCCCGCTACGACGACAAGGGCGTGATGGGCTCCGGCTCCTGGTACGGCGTGCCCGACTACGGCGAGTACGTCGAGTTCTACTACAACAAGGAGCTGTTCCAGAAGTACGGCGTCCAGGTCCCGAAGACCCAGGCCGACCTCGAGCAGGCCATGGCCACGTTCGAGTCGAAGGGCGTCACCCCGCTCGCCGAGTCCGCCGCGGAGTACCCGCTCGGACAGCTCTGGTACCAGCTCGCCCTGTCGAAGGCGGACCGCGGCTGGGTCGACGACTACCAGCTCTACAAGAACCCGGTCGACTTCTCCGACAAGGAGATCTCGTACGCCACGAAGACGATCAAGGACTGGACGGACAAGGGCTACATCTCGTCCGACGCCACCGGCATGAAGGCCGAGGACGCGGGCACCGCCTTCATCAGCGGCAAGTACCCGATGTTCTTCTCCGGCTCGTGGTGGTACGGCCGCTTCACCACCGAGATGAAGCAGGACTGGGGCACCTTCCTGTACCCGGGCGCCGAGATGTCGCCGGGGTCCTCGGGCAACCTCTGGGTCGTCCCGACCAAGGCGAAGAACAAGACCCTGGCCGAGAAGTTCATCGACATCACCCTCCGTCCCGACATGCAGGCGATCATCGGCAACAACGGTGGCGTCCCGGTCGCGGCGAAGGAGTCGGACATCACGGACGCGAAGAGCAAGGAGCTCATCGCGAACTTCAACACCCTGACCGAGCGTGACGGTCTCGGGTACTACCCCGACTGGCCCACGTCGACGTTCTACGACCAGCTGAACGCCGGTCTGCAGAGCGTCCTCAACTGCAGCAGCTCGCCGAAGCAGGTCAACGAGGAACTCGGCCAGCAGTACGCCGACGGCGTCAAGGCCGTCACCGGCTGACCCCGGCTCACCGGCCCCGGTCGCCGACGTGGTCGACCCGGTCGACGCAGCAGACCCGGCCATCCCGGGCGCGCCCCGCTCAGCAATGACGCGAAGCGTCATGCGGGGCGCGCCGACCGAGCCTGCGAGGGAGGACGGTGCGCGTCCGACCCGCACCGCGCCTCCCGGCCCCCT
>NZ_JASDDD010000105.1:326-1550 GCF_030407555.1 Curtobacterium sp. APC 4022 | reverse complement strand
CGACAGCGGGGCGTCGGCTGCTGCCCGGAGGACTCGCGACGCCGGGGGACTCGGCTGCTGCCCCCGATGGGTCGCGACGGTGGCATCGGCTGCCCTTCGGATGGGTCGTGGGGGCGGGGCGTCGGCTGCCGCCGGGAGGACTCGCGACGGCAGGACGTCGGCTGCCGCCCGTAGGATCGGTGCGACGCCGACCGGCACTGTGTCGCCGATGCACGGGCCCGGACGTCGTCGTCGCCCAGCGCCACCGGAAGGACCCGCATGCCCGCCAAGAAGCCCGCACGCGCCGCAGCGAAGATCGACCAGATCCCGTGGTCGGCCATCCGCCCGGCCCCGGTCGTCCTGGTCACCGGCGCCGAGACGTTCCTGGCGGAGCGGTCGATCGGCATGCTCCGCGACCTGCTCGTCGGCGAGGACCCGGCGCTCGAGGTGCACGACCTCGAGGCGGACCAGTACGCCCCCGGACTGCTGTCGACCCTGGCGAGCCCCTCCTTGTTCGGTGAGCCCCGACTCGTCCGGGTCACGAACGTCGAGAAGTGCACCGACGCCTTCATCACCGAGACGATCTCCTACCTACAGAACCCGGCCGACGACGTCACACTGGTGCTCCGGCACGGCGGGGGAGTCCGGGGCAAGAAGCTCCTCGACACCATCCGCAGCGGGGTCGGCGGCGGCATCGAGGTGCAGTGCGACGAGATCAAGCGCGACACCGACCGGATGGACTTCGTCAACGCGGAGTTCCGCGCTGCTCGACGCAAGATCGCCCCTTCCGCTGTGCGCACCCTCGTGGCCGCCTTCGCCGACGACCTGGCCGAACTCGCCGCAGCGTGCCGACAGCTCCTCGCCGACGAGGCTGCTGAGATCACCGACCGCACCGTCGACAAGTACTACGGCGGCCGCGTCGAGACGAACGCGTTCAAGGTCGCCGACATCGCTCTGGCCGGACGATCCGCACCGGCCATCGTCGAGCTCCGGCACGCCCTGGCGACGGGCGAGGCCCCGGTGCCGATCGTCGCCGCGTTCGCGAGCAAGATCCGCACGATGGCGAAGGTCAGTTCCTTCCGCGGGTCGAGCGGCCAGGCGGCCTCGGCGCTCGGCATGGCGCCGTGGCAGGTACAGCGAGCCCAGCGCGACGTCGCCGGCTGGAGCGAAGCGGGCCTCGCGAACGCCATCATGAGCATTGCGACCGCCGACGCCGCGGTGAAGGGCGGATCCCGCGACGCCCAC
>NZ_JASDDD010000105.1:0-316 GCF_030407555.1 Curtobacterium sp. APC 4022 | reverse complement strand
CACCATCGCCCGACGCGGCGAGGAGCGCTGACCGGCACCGAGCCTCCCGGCCGTCGGCGGAGCGGCCCCGCCCGCCCTGCTGCCGGCGCCCGCCGGCCCCGCGTGGTGCCGATCGCCTGCGCCCAACGGGATCCCGGTCGAACCGCGGCACCCCGTGGTTCGGGGTGCTTGCTGTTGGGCGCAGCCGAACGGCACCGGCCTGAGCGCGGCTCGCGCCCGGGGTAGCGGGGGCGGCCGGGGCGCCCGCCGGCGCCGCGTGGTGCCGATCGGCTGCGCCCAACCGGATCCCGCTCGAACCGTGGCGTCCCGTGGTTCG
>NZ_JASDDD010000104.1:0-1611 GCF_030407555.1 Curtobacterium sp. APC 4022 | reverse complement strand
ACAACGGAAACCGCCCCGCGCCACGGGATCCCGTGGTTCGGGGCGGTTTCTGTTGTGCGGGTCCGACCGGCGCCAGCGGGCGGCGCGCCGGCGCCGCCCAGCCCGCCGCCGCGCTAGGCGCCGAGCAGCCGCTCGGCCAGGAAGCCCTGCAGGCGGTCGAGCGACACGCGCTCCTGGCCCATGGTGTCGCGCTCGCGCACGGTCACGGCCTTGTCCTCGAGCGTGTCGAAGTCCACCGTGATGCAGAACGGCGTGCCGATCTCGTCGTGGCGACGGTAGCGACGGCCGATCGCACCGGCGTCGTCGAAGTCCACGTTCCAGTTCTTGCGCAGGTCGTCGGCCAGGCCGCGGGCGACCGGCGAGAGCTGCTCGTTGCGGGACAGCGGCAGGACCGCGGCCTTCACGGGCGCCAGGCGCGGGTCGAGGCGCAGGACGGTGCGCTTGTCGACGCCGCCCTTCGCGTTCGGGGCCTCGTCCTCGTGGTACGAGTCGAGCAGGAACGCCATCAGCGCACGGGTCAGACCGAACGACGGCTCGATGACGTACGGCACGTACTTCTCGTTCGCGGCCTGGTCGAAGTAGCGCAGGTCCTGACCGGACGCCTCGATGTGGTTCTTCAGATCGAAGTCGGTGCGGTTCGCGACGCCCATGAGCTCGCCCCACTCGGTGCCGGCGAACCCGAAGCGGTACTCGATGTCAGCGGTCGCGTCGGAGTAGTGCGCGCGCTCCCCGTCCGGCACGTCGAAGCGGCGGAGGTTCTCCGGGTCGATGCCGAGGTCGGTGTAGAACGCGACGGCGTCGGCGATCCACTGCTCGTAGTGCTCCTGGGCCGAGGCCGGCGGCACGAAGTACTCGATCTCCATCTGCTCGAACTCGCGGGTCCGGAAGATGAAGTTGCCGGGTGTGATCTCGTTGCGGAAGGCCTTGCCGACCTGGCCGATGCCGAACGGGGGCTTCATGCGGCTGGTCGTGACGACCTGCGCGAAGTCGACGAAGATGCCCTGGGCGGTCTCGGGGCGCAGGAAGTTCAGGCCCTCTTCCGACTCGACCGGGCCGAGGTAGGTCTTGAGCATGCCGCTGAACTCGCGGGGCTCGGTCCACTCGCCGCGGGTGCCGCAGTTCGGGCACGCGATCTCGGCCATGCCACCCTCGGGAGCGCGGCCCTTCTTGGCCTGGAACGCCTCGAGCAGGTGGTCCTCGCGGAACCGGTGGTGGCAGTGCAGGCACTCCACGAGCGGGTCGGTGAAGGTCGCGACGTGGCCGGAGGCCTCCCACACCTTGCGAGGCAGGATGACGGCGGAGTCCAGGCCCACCATGTCGCCACGGCCGCGGACGAACCGCTGCCACCACTGGCGCTTGATGTTCTCCTTGAGCTCGACGCCGAGGGGCCCGTAGTCCCACGCGGAGCGGGATCCGCCGTAGATCTCCCCCGACTGGAAGACGAACCCACGGCGCTTGGCCAGGGCGATGACGCTGTCGAGACGGGAGGGCTGTGCCACTGAGGTGCTCCTGAGTTCGCCGAGCTGGGTGCTCGGTGTGCGGTCGGACCCGGCAATGCTAGCGGCCCGGGAGGCCCGACCCACCGCCGCCCCTCCCCTCACCACCCCGACG
>NZ_JASDDD010000103.1:0-1723 GCF_030407555.1 Curtobacterium sp. APC 4022 | reverse complement strand
CCGCTCCCCCGGCCCGGCAGTCGGTCACCCCCGGCGGTCAGTCCATGCCGGCGATCAATCCGTGCCGGCAGTCAGTCCGTCCCGGCGATCTGACGGAGCGCCGCGAGGTGCGAGCGCCAGGCGGCACGCCCCGAGCGGCTGAGCACCAGGGTCGTCCGCGGCACCTTGCCGACGAAGCCCTTCTGCACCTCGACGATTCCCGCGGCCTCGAGCGCCGACACCTGCTTGCTGAGCACGGAGTCGCTGACCTCGACCGCGTCCCGCACCTCGGCGAACCCGAGCTTCTCGGCCTTGTCGAGCGCGGCGACGATCGAGAACCGCACCGGGTGCTGCAGGACGTCGACCAGGCGGTGTCGCGGGTGCACCTGCTCCGCGGTCACCGACGGGCCTCGACGGCGGCACACCCGGTCGTGACGAGCAGCACGAGCCCCGAGGTGACGGCCGCCGCGACGACGTTGCCGTGCGCCCAGCCGACGACCGCGATCGCCCCGAGGTAGGTGACCACCCAGGCGCCCATGTAGAGCGACCAGCGGCGGCTCCACGAGAACGCCCGCCGGCCCTGGATCGTGATGCAGAAGAAGATGATCAGCGCGAACACGGCGATCATCGTGCCGACGTAGGCGACACCGAAGGCCGACCCCTCGGTCAGGGCCATCGCCAGGGTGCCGAACGCGGTGGTCGTGCCCAGCCCCACCAGGAACGTGACGTAGGGCCAGCGGGTCGCGTCGTGGGCCCGACGGCTGACGCGGTCGGCCTCGTCGAGCAGTCGACGGGCGTCGGTCGGGCTGAGCTGCGTGTGGTCGGTCATGGTGTGCCTCCTCCGGCTGTCTCCAGCATGACCGGTACTTTCCACTTTGGCAAGTACTTTCCACAAGTCGTCAGCGCGGGTGGAGCTCCCCCGGCTCTGCCAGCCGCGTGTGCCGGAGCACCGTCCGCCCGGGTCCGACCGCCGCGGCCACGATCGACAGCGTCGCGAAGTGCCCCTCCGGCTCGACGGTGTCGCGGAGGATCGCGTCCCGGTCGTTCGGCGCCAGCGCAGTGGACCCGGCGAGTACCTGGAACCACGGCACCCACCCGTCGTCCGGCGCGGTGCGGAGTTCGTCGGCAGGCTCGGCCGTCGGCGGCCCCGTCGGAGCGGGCACCGCCCGGAAGGCCTCCAGCCACCGTCCGATCCGGGGCGCGGCCGGGTCGTCCGGCTCGCCGTGCGTGACCATGTGCACGCCCGGGCCGAGCGCCGTCGTGCGGACCTCAGCCCCGTCCCAGGTGACGACGTCGGCGCCCTCGGCGGTGGCGCGGACCAGGTTGAACGCCCGACTCGTCGGCAGCGCACCGTCCGCACCGGGCACGACGTCGTCCACGACCGCGTCCAACGGCAGGGTCCCGCGGGTGCTCCACGTGCCGTCGACACCCGGGGTCGGTTCCCACCGGTTCAGCACCACGGCCAGGCCGGCGCGGTCCGAGGCAGCCAGCCACGCGCCTCCCGCCTGCTGGTCACGCACGCCGACGACACCCGGGTCGCGCTCCGGCCACCAGGCGGCCGGCGGGTCCCACGGCCGGTCCGGGGACTCGTCCCGGAGCGCCAGGACGGTCACGGGCCACGCCGCGCCGGGATCGACACGGACGACGACGGTGCACATGGGGCCGATCCGCCCACCCGCGCTCCGGGAACCGACCCGGCGGCCCGCGGAACCGCCCGGGTAGCGTGAGCGCTGTGAACGACGCA
>NZ_JASDDD010000102.1:0-2637 GCF_030407555.1 Curtobacterium sp. APC 4022 | reverse complement strand
CCGTCGCGCAGACCCTCGCGTCCACCACCCCGCCGCTCGTCGCCGGAACAGCCGGACAGGTCTTCGCGACCCTCGCGGCGGTCGCCGCCGGGGACGTCGCGACCGCACGGGTGGTCGAGCCGCACCTCGACGCGCTGACGATCCTGGCGCAGGCCGGGGTGGAGGTGCCCGCGGGGTCGACGTGGGGTGTCTACGCGGCCGAGGCCCCGGGCCTCCGCCTCGAGGCACGCGACGCCGGAACCGACACCGACGCGGCGGACAGCGTCGTCCTGGACGGCACGAAGCCCTGGTGCTCGCTGGCGTCGACGCTCTCGCACGCCCTGGTCACCGCGCACGTCGGCCAGGAACGTCGACTCGTCGCGGTGTCGCTCCGCCAGACCGGCGTCGTCCCGCACGACGACGTCTGGGTCGCCCGCGGCCTGCCCGACGTGCCGAGCGGGCCGGTCGACTTCACCGCAGTCCGGGCGAGCGCGGTGGGCGAACCCGGCTGGTACCTCCGCCGTCCGGGCTTCGCCTGGGGTGGCATCGGCGTCGCCGCGTGCTGGTGGGGTGGTGCGGTCGGGCTGGCGCGAGTGCTCCGTGCACACGCCGCCGCGCGACCGGAGTCCGAACTGCTGCGGGCCGCACTGGGCTCGGTGGTCGCCGACCTCGCCGACGCCGAGGACGCCCTCGCCAGCGCCGCCCGCCGGATCGACGACAGCACCGGCACGGCCGACGACGCCACCGACTGGCCGCTCCTCGCGCAGGTCGTCCGCTCCCGGGTGCGCCGGGCCGTCGACGCCGTCCGGACCCAGGTCGTCCGGTCGATCGGCCCCGGCCCGCTGACGAGCGACCCCGCCGTCGCCGCACGGGTCGCCGACCTCGAGCTCTACGTGCTGCAGGACCACGGCGACCGGGACCTCGCCCGCATGGGCCGGATGGTGCTCGAGCGCGGCGGTGTGGCGTGGTGAGCTTCGACCACCGGGCGCCGGGGACCGACCCGGACGCCTGGACGCCCGTGCTCGCCCGGGTCGACGCGACGCCGATCGCGCTGGACGGGTACGACCGGGTGCTCGTCGTCGCGCCGCACCCCGACGACGAGACCCTGGGTGCCGGCGGCCTCATCGCGATCGCGGCGGACGCCGGACTGCCGGTGCACGTCGTCCTGGTCAGCCGGGGTGAGGGTTCGCACCCGGACTCGCCCACGACCACGCCCGATCAGCTCCGCGCCCGTCGGACCGAGGAGTTCCGCGGGGCACTGGACGCACTGCACCCCGCGGTGACGTCCACCGTCCTGGACGTGCCGGACGGCGGACTGCGCGAGCACGCCGAGGTGCTCGCGCACACCCTCGTCGGACACCTGTCGAGCGGCCCCGCAGCACCCGGCTCCGCAGCAACCGGCCCCGCAGCACCCGGCCGTACCCTGCTCGTCGCCCCCTGGCAGGGCGACGGCCACCGTGACCACCGGATCGCCGGCGAGGTCGCCGAGCGCCTCGCCGCCGAGACCCCCGACGTCGACCTGCTGTCCTACCCCGTCTGGGCGTGGCACTGGGACGACCCGGCAGCGCCGGCCCTGCCCGTCGCCGGACTCCGCGCCCTGCCGCTGTCGACGGCCGCGCTCGACCGGAAGCGCCGGGCACTCGACGCCCACATCTCGCAGGTCCACCCCCTCTCGCCGGCGCCCGGGGACGAGGCGATCGTCGACGACCGGCACGCGCGGCACCACCTCCGCGACCAGGAGTGGTTCGTGGCACCGAGCGTCGTGGCCACCGCCACCGCCACCGACACCGACACCACCGACGAGCACACGACGGCCTCCCGCTCCCGCGAGTCCTTCGACGCCCACTACGACCGGAAGCCCGAGGGCTGGGACTTCGACGGCTCCTGGTACGAGCAGCGGAAGCGTGCCGTGACCCTGGCCGCCCTCCCCCGACGCCGCTACCGGTCCGCGCTCGAACTCGGCTGCGCCACCGGGGTCCTCACCGCGGCGCTGACGGAGCGGGCAGACTCCGTCCTCGGCACCGACATCTCGCGTGCCCCGCTGGAGCGCGCCCGACGGCGAGCGCCGTCGGCACAGTTCGTCCAGGCCGCCCTGCCCGCCGAGTGGCCGGCCGGCCGCTGGGACCTCGTGGTGATGTCCGAGGTCGGCTACTACCTCTCCCCCGCCGACCTCGACGCCACGATCGACCGTGTCCTGGCCTCACTCGACGACGACGGTGTCCTCGTCGCCTGCCACTGGCGGCACCCGGACAGCGACGCCGTCACCGACGGGGACACGGTCGACGCGCACCTGGCCGCACGTTGGCCCCGCCCGGCACTGGTCCGCCACGTCGAGCCGGACTTCGTCCTCAGCGTCCTGCCCGGTCCGGCCGTCGCCAGCGTCGCCCGGACCGAGGGACTCGTCCGGTGACGCTCCGGCTCGACGTCGTCGTCCCGGCACACGACGAACAGGACCGGATCGTCGCCTGCCTGGAGGCCCTGGCCACCGCCGTCACGACCCTCCAGCACCAGCATCCCGACGCTTCGATCCACGTCACGGTCGTCCTGGACGGCTGCACCGACGACACTGCCGGGCTGGTCGCCTCGTTCGCCGCCGGGTCCCCGTGGCTCGAGACGCTGGTCACCGACCACGTCGGGGTCGGTCGGGCACGGTCGCTC
>NZ_JASDDD010000012.1:88617-88966 GCF_030407555.1 Curtobacterium sp. APC 4022 | reverse complement strand
TGTGCACGCTGTTGAGTTCTCAAGGACCAGACGCACTCCCCACTCGACACCACGAAGATGCTCCGCCAGAGAGGCTGTCGTTCTCGAACCCACCGATGTCGTCGAACCCAGCCACACAACCGTGCAACCAGATCCAGTGGCTCATCCCGAAGGAGAGAACCGGTGGAGTAGTCATCCTAAGCGTCGAAGCGAACCAGCACAAGGCCAGATCTGAACTCCAGTGGAGGATGGTCCCGCTTGAGGGCCGACGTGCTCTGGGCTTTCGCTCCAGCCGCTCCGCCGCACCTTTGGGGTGACGAGGGATTACTTTACGCAGACCCCACCCCACACCACCAACCCACCCCACCTC
>NZ_JASDDD010000012.1:26204-88607 GCF_030407555.1 Curtobacterium sp. APC 4022 | reverse complement strand
ACATCCCGGGCGTGTCGCACACTGCAACACCGGCGCGATCGCCGGCGCCGCCACCGAACAGACGACGAACGCCCGGCCCTCGACGAGGACCGGGCGTTCGGGAAGAGCAGGACAGGGTCAGGACACCGTCACTCCGGCGAGGGTCTTCTTCCCCCGGCGGAGGACGAGCACCCCGGCCGGCAGTGCGAGGGACGCCACCGTCGCCGCCGGGTCCTCCGCTCGCTCGTTGTTCACGTAGACCCCACCCTGGGTGATCGCGCGACGGGCTTCGCCGAGGGACTTCACGAGCTCCGTCTCGACGAGGGCACGTGCGAGCTCCGCCGTCCCCTCGATGCTGACGGAGCCCGGCAGCTCGGCGATCGCCGACCGCAGGGTCTCGTCGTCCAGTGCGCCGAGGTCGCCGTTGCCGAACAGGGCGGCCGACGCGTCGATCGTCGCCTGCGTCGCGTCGGCCCCGTGGACCAGGGTGGTGACCTCCACGGCCAAGGTGCGCTGTGCCTCCCGTCGGAACGGTTCATCCGCCACCGCCTGCTCGAGCCGCTCGATCTCGGCCCGCGACAGGAACGTGAACTCGCGCAGACGCGCGACCACGTCCGCATCCGAGGTGTTGAGCCAGAACTGGTAGAAGGCGTACGGCGACGTCATCGTGGCGTCGAGCCAGATGGCGTTGCCTTCGCTCTTGCCGAACTTCGTGCCGTCGGAGTTCGTGATGAGGGGCGTGCCGACCGCGTGGGCAGCCACACCCTCGGTGCGCCGGATCAGCTCCGTTCCCGAGGTCAGGTTCCCCCACTGGTCCGAACCACCGGTCTGCAGCGTGCACCCGTACTGGCGGTACAGCTCGCGGAAGTCCAGCCCCTGCAGGATCTGGTAGCTGAACTCCGTGTAGCTGATGCCCGCGTCGGAGTTCAGGCGGGCGGCGACGGCGTCCTTCTTGAGCATCGAGTTGACGCGGAAGTACTTGCCGATGTCCCGGAGGAAGTCGATCGCGGAGAGCGGCGCGGTCCAGTCGAGGTTGTTCACCAGACGGACCCCGTTCTCGCCGTCCGGGCTGAGGAAGCGCGAGACCTGTGCCTGCAGCCGGCCGACCCACTCGACCACGGTCTCGGGGGTGTTCAGCGTCCGCTCGGCCGTCGGACGCGGGTCGCCGATCAGACCGGTCGACCCGCCGACGAGCGCGAGCGGCTTGTGGCCCGCCAACTGCAATCGACGCATGGTGAGCAGCTGCAGCAGGTTGCCGCAGTGCAGCGACGGAGCCGTCGGGTCGAACCCGCAGTAGTAGGTGACCGGGCCGGCGTCGAGGGCCTCTTTGAGTGCGGTCTCGTCGGTCGAGACGTGCACCAGACCACGCCAGCGCAGTTCGTCCCACACCGAGGCGAAGGTGGGGTCGTTCTGCTGGCGCGTCAGGACATCGGGAGCGGTATCACTGGACACCCCGCCATCGTAGCGGCGCAGCGAGACACGCTTCAGTCGACGGCACCCTTGTGGCGGCGGTACGTCGACACCGTCGGGTCGCCGGGCAACCAGAACCGCCACGGGAAGGAGGCGCCACCCGCGACCCCGCCGACACCGGTCCGTGGTCCGCGTGCGATCGAGCCGTCGGTCAGGAGGGCCTCGGTGACCGCAGCCGGTGTCGCGGAGGCGAGCCGGGCCTCCAGACCGGGTGCCAGGGTGAGCCGGTACGGGCCGGAACCGTCGAGGAGCGAGGTGCCGTCGTCCTCGCCGAGGACCGCGCCGAGCGCGACGCCGAGGTTGCCCGGTCCGCGCGCGAGGGCGACGTCGGCGACGGACGGACCACGCCGTTGCCGGGCGGTCTCGATGCCGGCGACGACCTGCGCTCCGCGGAGCAAGGACCCGGACGAGACTCCGTCGGGCCCGCTCACCACGTTGACGCAGGTGTGGATGCCGTACGAGCGGTAGGCGTAGAGGGTGCCGGGCGGGCCGAAGAGGTGCCGGTTCCGCGGGGTCATCCCGCGGTGACCGTGCGAGCCGGGGTCGACGGAGCCGGAGTAGGCCTCGACCTCGGTGATGCGGAGGGTGACGCCCTTGCCGGTGAGGGTCGCGCCGAGCAGCGCCGGCGCGGAGACCGGGGCCGGCTCCGACAGCAGGGCCTCCAGGGCGCTCACCGCTCCGGTCATCGGGCGAAGGGCGTCCCCGCGGCGATCTCGGCCACGGACCGGGTCACGGCAGCGAGCTGCTCGGCGACCCGCTCCGGCGCGGTGCCACCCACGCCACGACGCGAGGCGACGCTGCCCTCGATGGTCAGGACGGCGCGCACGTCCGGCGTCAGGTGCGGCGAGACCGACGCGTACTGCTCGTCCGTCGGGTCGTCGAGGTCGATCCCGCGCTCTTCGCAGTACCGGACCAGCGCACCGGACACCTCGTGCGCGTCACGGAAGGGGACGCCCTGGCGGACCAGCCACTCGGCGACGTCGGTCGCGAGCGAGAAGCCCTGCGGCGCCAGTTCGGCCATCCGCGCGGTGTCGAACGACAGCGTGGCGACCATGCCGGTGAAGGCGGGCAGCAGGACCTCGAGCTGGGCGACCGAGTCGAAGACCGGCTCCTTGTCCTCCTGCAAGTCGCGGTTGTACGCCAGCGGCAGACCCTTCAGGGTGGCGAGGAGGCCGGTGAGGTTGCCGATCAGCCGGCCGGACTTGCCGCGCGCGAGTTCGGCGATGTCCGGGTTCTTCTTCTGCGGCATGATGCTCGACCCGGTCGAGAAGGCATCGTGCAGCCGGACGAAGCCGAACTCCTTGGTGTTCCAGAGGATGATCTCCTCGGCCAGACGCGAGATGTCGATGCCGATCTGCGCCAGGACGAAGGCGAACTCCGCCACGACGTCGCGCGCGGCCGTCGCATCGATCGAGTTGTCAGCCGGCCGGGCGAAGCCGAGCTCGTGGGCGATCGCCGTCGGGTCGAGCCCCAGGGAACTGCCCGCCAGCGCGCCGGCACCGTAGGGGCTCACGCTCGCGCGGCCGGCCCAGTCGCGCAGCCGTTCGAGGTCACGGACGAGGGGCCACGCGTGCGCGAGCAGGTGGTGGGCGAGCAGGACCGGCTGCGCGTGCTGCAGGTGGGTCCGGCCCGGCATGATCGCGCCCTCGTGCTCGGACGCCTGCTGGCTGATCGCGTCGACGAGGTCGATCACCATCCGGCCGATCCGCCGCCCGTGGTCGAGCATGTGCATGCGGCCGAGGGTCGCGATCTGGTCGTTGCGGCTGCGGCCGGCGCGGAGCTTCCCGCCGAGTCCCGGTCCGACGTCCGCGATGAGCAGGCGCTCGAGGGCTCCGTGCACGTCCTCGTCGGAGTCGGCGGGCTGCAGGGCGCCGTCGAGGAACGACTCCTCGAGGCGGTCCAGCCCGGCGAGCATCCGGTCCAGCTCGTCGGCCGTCAGGTACCCGGCCGTCTGCAGCGCCCGCGCGTGGGCGCGGGACCCGGCGAGGTCGTACGGCGCCAGCTGCCAGTCGAAGTGCGTCGACTTCGACAGCGCGGCGAGCTCGGCACTGGGACCGTCCGCGAAACGACCGCCCCAGAGGGCGCCCGTGTTCGTCGCGTCGGTCTTGCTGCTGGCTTCTTCCGGCCGGGAGGCCCGGGGCACGTCCGTCATGTCGTCCTGCGTCGTCAGAGGTGGCTGGGTGGTGCCGGACGGGCCGGGGCTGGCGGCCCCGGGCCGTCCGGCGGGTGGTGCTGGTGGTGGTGCTGGTGGTGCTGGCTGCTGCGGCTGCGCTTCGGCTAGTTCGCGAGGTCGCGGCGGGCCGAGATCTTGCTCGGCAGCGACCACAGCTCGATGAAGCCCTTGGACAGCGACTGGTCGAACGTGTCGCCGGTGTCGTACGTGGCGAGGTCGAAGTCGTAGAGACTCTGCTCCGAGCGACGGCCGGTCACCGTGGCGCGACCGCCGTGGAGCTGCATGCGGATGTCGCCCGACACGTACTCCTGGGTGGAGTCGATGAAGGCGTCGAGGCTGCGCTTGAGGCCACCGAACCAGAGACCGTCGTAGACCAGGTCGGCCCACTCCGACTCGACACCGCGCTTGTAGCGGTTCACGTCACGCTCGAGGGTCAGGCTCTCGAGCTCCTCGTGCGCGGCGATGAGTGCCATCGCGGCCGGAGCTTCGTAGACCTCGCGCGACTTGATGCCGACCAGGCGGTCCTCGACGACGTCGATGCGGCCGACGCCGTGCTTGCCGGCGAGGGCGTTGAGCTCCTGCACGATGCGCAGGACGCTGAAGCGCTGGCCGTCGATCGCGACCGGGACACCCTGCTCGAACGTGATCGTGACCTCGTCGGCCTCACGATCGACCGACGGGTCCTGCGTGTAGGCGTAGAGGTCCTCGATCGGAGCGTTCCACGGGTCCTCGAGGAACCCGGTCTCCACCGCGCGACCCCAGACGTTCTGGTCGATCGAGTACGGCGACTTCTTGCTCTGCAGGATCGGCAGGTCGTGCTCCTGCGCGTAGACGATCGCCTTGTCGCGGGTCAGTGCGAGGTCGCGGACCGGCGCGACGCTGGTCAGGTCGGGGGCGATCGCGGCGACCGCGGCCTCGAACCGGACCTGGTCGTTGCCCTTGCCGGTGCAGCCGTGCGCGACGCTGTCCGCGCCGAGCTGCTTCGCCGTCAGGGCGAGGTGCTTCGCGATGAGCGGGCGGCTCAGCGCGGACACGAGCGGGTACCGCTTCTGGTACAGCGCGTTCGCCTTGAGGGCGGGAACGAGGTAGTCGTCCGCGAACTCGTCCTTGGCGTCGATGACGACGGACTCCACCGCGCCGCAGTCGAGTGCGCGCTGGCGGATGGCGTCCATGTCCTCGCCACCCTGGCCGACGTCCACCGCCAGGGCGACGACCTCTTTCCCGGTGGCGTCCTTGAGCCAGCCGATGCCGACGGAGGTGTCGAGGCCACCTGAGTAGGCCAGTACGACGCGGTCTGCCATGAGTGTTCTCCTTGCTGGGGTGGTTGTCAGTTGCTGGCGGTCGCCGTGTTGGCGGCGAGGAGCCAGGCGAGCAGGGCCTTCTGAGCGTGCAGACGGTTCTCCGCCTCGTCCCAGATGATGCTGCGCGGGCCGTCGATGACCTCGGCCGTGACCTCGTAGCCGCGGTCGGCCGGCAGGCAGTGCATGAACACGGCGTCGGCGGCCGCGTGCGCGAGCAGCTCGTCGTCGACGCGGTAGCCGTGGAAGACCTCGAGACGCTGCTGCTTCTCTTCTTCCTTGCCCATCGAGACCCACGTGTCGGTGACGACGACGTCGGCCCCGGCGACCGCCGCGACCGGGTCGGTCACGACGAGCACCGAACCGCCGGTCTCGGCAGCGCGTGCCTCGGCGTCGGCGACGACCTGGGCGGCCGGGGCGAACTCGGCCGGAGCACCGACGCGGACGTGCATGCCGGCGGTCGCGCAGGCGAGCAGGTACGAGTGCGCCATGTTGCTGGCCCCGTCGCCCACGAAGGCGATGGTCTGACCGGCCAGGGCACCGCGATGCTCGCGGATGGTCAGCAGGTCGGCGAGCAGCTGGCACGGGTGGAAGTCGTCGGACAGCGCGTTGACCACGGGCACGGTGGTACTCGCCGCCATCTCCTCGAGCCCGGCCTGGCCGTAGGTGCGCCAGACGATCGCCGACACCATGCGCTCGAGCACACGAGCCGTGTCGGTCGGGGTCTCCTTGCCGCCGAGCTGGCTGTTGGCGGTCGAGATGATGAGCGGGCTGCCACCCAGGTCGCTGATGCCGACGTGGAAGGACACCCGGGTGCGGGTCGACGACTTGTCGAAGATCACGGCGACGCTCTGTGGGCCGGCGAGCGGCTTCGCACCCCAGCGGTCGCGCTTCATCTCGACGGCGAGGTCGAGGATGGCGGACTGCTCTGCCTGGGTCAGGTCGTCGTCCCGGAGGAAGTGGCGGGTCATGCGGTGGTCTCCTGGTCGGCGCCCGCGACGGCAGCCATGCTCTGGGCGAGGATCGCGAGGAACTCGTCGATCTCGTCGTCGGACACGATGAGCGGCGGCGCGATGCGCAGGCTCGATTCGTTCGGGGCGTTGATGATCAAGCCGCGGTCGAGCGCGGCGGCTGACACGGCGGCTGCGACGGGCAGACGCAGGCCGACGCCGACGAGTAGGCCGCTGCCACGCACCTCTTCCACCAGGTCGGAACCGAGTGCGGTGATGCCGGCGCGGATCCGCTCACCCTTGACGACGGCGTTCTCGACGAGGCCGGCCCGTTCGATCTCGGCCAGGACCGCGTTCGCGACCCGGGTGCCGAGCGGGTTGCCGCCGAACGTCGAGCCGTGCTGGCCGGCCGAGAACAGGTCGGACGCTGCCCCGAAGGTGACGAGGGCACCGATCGGGAACCCGCCGGCGATGCCCTTGGCCACCGTGATGGCGTCGGGGGTCACGCCGGTGTTCTGGAACGCGAACCACGACCCGGTCCGGCCGATGCCGGTCTGGATCTCGTCGAGGATCAGCAGGGCACCGTGCTGCTCAGTCAGCGCCCGGGCTGCCTGCAGGAAGCCCTCGGGCAGGTCGACCACGCCGGCCTCGCCCTTGATCGGCTCGAGGATGAGTGCGGCGACGGTGTCGTCGATCGACCGTTCGAGGGCCTCGATCGACGTCTCGATGTGCTCGACACCGGGGATCATCGGCAGGAAGTCCTCTTGCAGGGCGGGCTTGCCGGTGAGGGCGAGTGCCCCCATGGTGCGGCCGTGGAACGCCTGCTGCAGCGCGAGGATGCGGGTCTTCCGACCGTCGGCACCGCGGTTCAGGCGTGCGAGCTTGAAGGCCGCCTCGTTCGCCTCGGCTCCGGAGTTGCCGAAGTACACGCGGCCCGCATCACCGGCTCCGGAGATGCGCTTGAGGCGCTCGGCCAGTTCGAGCTGCGGCGGGGTGGCGAAGTAGTTCGACACGTGCACGAGCTTCGCGGCCTGGTCGCTGATCGCCTCGACCAGCGCCGGGTGGGCGTGGCCGAGCGAGTTCACGGCGATGCCGGCGAGGAAGTCGAGGTACTCGTTGCCGTCCACGTCCCAGACGCGGCAACCCTCGCCGCGCTCGAGCATGATCTTCGGCGGGGTCAGGGATCGCATGAGCGACGCCCCGAACCGGTCGTTCCAGGTCTCGGTCTGCGTCTCGGTGCTCACCGTGGTGTGCCCTTCTCGTCGTGGTGCGGGGTCGTTTGGTGCGGGGTCGCGTGCTCGCCGGCGGCGCGACGGCCGATCTCGGCGTGGGTGTTCTGGTTCTCGGTCCGTCGGCTGGGGTCCGGGATCACCTCGGTGCCCGCACCGCGCAGGGTGAAGACCTCGAGCAGGATCGAGTGCGGGATGCGACCGTCGATGATGGTCGCACCGCCGACCCCGCCGACCACGGCGTCCAGGCACGCGGTCATCTTCGGGATCATCCCGGACTCGAGCGAGGGCAGCAGCTGCCGCAGTTCCTCGACCGCGATGAGGTCGATGATCGAGTCGCGGTCGGGCCAGTTGCGGTACAGCCCGGGGACGTCGGTCAGCATCATCAGCTTCGACGCGTTCAGGGCGATCGCCAGTGCGGCCGCAGCGGCGTCGGCGTTCACGTTGAGCGCCTGGTCGGGGTGCGCGTCGTCGATCGCGATGCTCGACACCACCGGGATGCGGTCGGCGCGGATCGCGGCGAGGACGCCCGACGGGTCGACGTGCGTGATGTCGCCGACGTGGCCGAGGTCGAAGTGCTCGCCGTCCACGACGACGCCCTTCTTCTCGCCGGTGAACAGCGACCCGCCGTCGCCGAACACGCCGACACCCAGGCCGGGGCCGTGTTCGTCGATGAGGTCCACGATCTCGCGGTTCACCTCACCGGCCAGCACGTCGCGGACGACGGTGATCGCCTCGGTGGTCGTCACGCGGTAGCCGCCACGGAACTCGGACTCGATGCCCTGTTCCTTCAGCGCCGCCGAGATCTGCGGACCGCCACCGTGCACGACGACGGGGTGCAGGCCGGCGTACCGGAGGTAGACCATGTCCTCGGCGAACGCCCGCTTGAGGTCGTCGTTCACCATCGCGTTGCCGCCGAACTTGACGACGACGATCTTGCCCGAGAACCGCTTCAACCACGGCAGGGACTCGATGAGGGTCGCGGCCTTGACGGTCGCGAGCTCGTGCTCTTCTTCCTTCGACAGGTCCGGATCGCTCATCAGCTGGAGTACGCGCTGTTCTCGTGGACGTAGT
The DNA here is from genome assembly GCF_030407555.1 of Curtobacterium sp. APC 4022. Classification (NCBI taxonomy): domain Bacteria; kingdom Bacillati; phylum Actinomycetota; class Actinomycetes; order Micrococcales; family Microbacteriaceae; genus Curtobacterium; species Curtobacterium sp. APC 4022. Next base: position 80,434 of record NZ_JASDDD010000012.1, on the reverse strand, counting down.
CGTGCGTCAGGTCGTTCGTCAGGATCGTGGCCGCGTACGGTCCGACCCCGAGGTCGATGAGCACGTGGGTGTCCCGCGGGGTGAGGTCGACGCTGTCGCTCGGCTGGTCGGGGGCGCCGGCGTGGCAGACCCGGATGCCGTTCATCGAGACGTCGACCGCGTACGGATCGAACTCCGCGTCGGTCGTCCCGATCGCTGCGAGGACGCGGCCCCAGTTGGGGTCGTTGCCGAAGACGGCAGCCTTGAAGAGGTTGTTCCGCGCCACACTGCGGCCGACCGTGACCGCGTCGTCCTCGCTCACGGCACCGACCACCTCGATCGCGATGTCGTGCGCGGCGCCCTCGGCGTCCTGCTGGAGCTGGCGGGCGAGGTCGGCGCAGACGGCGGTCAGGGCCTCCTGGAAGTCACCGACCTCGGGCGTCGTGCCGGACGCACCGGAGGACATCAGCACGACGGTGTCGTTCGTCGACATGCAGCCGTCCGAGTCGACACGGTCGAAGGTGACCCGGGTCGCGGCGCGCAGTGCCTGGTCGAGTTCGTCCGAGGTCAGCGCCGCATCGGTCGTGATGACCACGAGCATCGTCGCCAGCCCCGGTGCGAGCATGCCCGCACCCTTCGCCATGCCGCCGACCGTCCAGCCGTCGACGGTCACGACGGACTGCTTCGGCTTGGTGTCGGTGGTCATGATGGCCGTCGCGGCGTCCGGTCCCCCACCGTCGGCGAGGGCGTCGGCCGCGAGCGTCACGCCGCGGAGGACGCCGTCGCGGAACGTCTGGTCGCCCCGCCCGATCAGGCCGGTGGAGCAGACGACCACGTCGCCGGCGCCGACCCCGAGGGCGTCGCCGACCGCTTCGGCGGTGAGGTGGGTCGTCTGGAAGCCGAACGCTCCCGTGAAGCAGTTCGCGCCTCCCGAGTTGAGGATGACGGCACGCGCCACCCCGTCCCCGACGACCTGGCGGGACCAGATCACCGGGTGCGCCTGAGCACGGTTCGAGGTGAAGACAGCGGCCACGGCATCGGACGGGCCGTCGTTGACGACGAGCGCCACGTCCGGCTTGCCGCTCGTCTTCAGGCCGGCGGTGACGCCGGCGGCGCGGAAGCCCGCGGCGGCGGTGACGCCCTGGAGCGCATCCTGGGCGGACGGGAGGCCCGTGGTCGCGTCGTCCGCGCCGGTCCCGTCGGTGCTGTCGGTGCTGTCGGTGCTGTGGTTGCTGTCGGTCACGGGGCGACTCCGTCCACGCTGAGGCCGAGCGTCTCGGGGAAGCCGAGCGCGATGTTCGCGGACTGCACGGCTGCGCCGCCGGTCCCCTTGGCGAGGTTGTCGAGCGCGGTGACCGCGACGACTCGACCGGCTGCTTCGTCGACGGCGATGCCGACCAACGCGGTGTTGGCACCGATCGTGTCGGCGACCCGCGGGAAGACGCCTTCGGGCAACAGGTGCACGAAGGGCTCGTCGGCGTAGGCCTGCTCCCAGGCGAAGCGCACGTCGTGCGCGGTGACCCCGGGAGCCAGGCGAGCCGTCGTCGTCGCGAGGATCCCGCGCGACATCGGCACGAGCACCGGGGTGAACGAGATGCGGACGTCGGACGCACCGGCGACGCGGAGGTTCTGCTGGATCTCCGGGACGTGCCGGTGGGTGCCGCCGACGGCGTACGCGCTGGCGGAGCCCATGATCTCGGCGGCGAGGTAGGTCGGCTCGAGCTTCTTGCCGGCACCGCTCGGGCCGACGCTCAGGACGGCGACGATGTCGTCGGACTCGACGAGGCCCGCCTGGACACCGGGCTGGATGCCGAGCGTGACCGCGGTGACGTTGCAGCCGGGGACCGCGATGCGCTTCGTGGCAGCGAGCTCGGTCCGCTGCCGGCCCTGCTCGACGATGTCGTCGACGTCACGCCACTCCTCCGCTGCACCCGGCGCGGGCGGAGCGTGCAGCAGTTCCGGCAGACCGTAGGTCCACGCACCGTGGAACTCGCCGCCGTAGAAGGTCGCCCAGGCGCTCTCGTCGGTCAGGCGGTGGTCCGCGCCGCAGTCCACCACGAGGGTGTCCGCGTCGAGTTCGGCGGTGATCGCACCGGACTGGCCGTGCGGCAACGCGAGGAACACCACGTCGTGACCGCGGAGGTTCTCGGCCGTCGTCGCCACCAGGGTCAGGTGCGCGAGCGATCGCAGGTGCGGCTGCGTCGCGATGAGCGGCTGTCCGGCGTTCGAGAACGCCGTGACCGTCCTGATGTCGAACTCGGGGTGAGCGGAGAGGATGCGCAACAACTCGCCACCCGCGTAGCCGCTGGCTCCCGCCACGGCGACGGATACGGACATGGGTTCCACCTTTGGTCGGACTGTTCGTCGAGAGAGTCGGAGGCGGCGACCCCGGGCGGTGATCCGTCGTGGATCAGTCGCGCAGGGTCGCCCCGAATCGCTCGCCGGCACGTCGGACTGCGCCGTCGCGGGCCTCGGAGGCCTCGGCAGCGGTCAGCGTGCGGTCCGTGGCACGGAAGCGCAGGGCGAACGTCAGGGACTTCTGTCCCTCGTCCACGCCGGCACCCCGGTAGTCATCCACGAGCCGAGCATACTCCAAGAGGTCTCCGGCACCAGCGCGTACCTCGGTCAGGACGTCACCGGCGGGCACCGACACGTCCACCACCAGTGACAGGTCCTGGGTCGCGGCCGGGTACGAGACGATCGCCGAGACGTCGACCAACTCGGGGGCCGCGGCGACCAGGGCGTCGAGGTCCATCTCGACGACGGCGACCACACGCGGCAGGTCGGCGTCCGCCGTGCGCTCCGGCAGCAGCTCGCCCGCGACGCCGACGACGACGTCCCCGACGAGCAGCGACGCAGCGCGTCCGGGGTGCAGCGACGGGTGGCTGGTCTGCGCGACGGTCAGGTCGACGCCGACGGCCCAGGCCACGGTGCGAGCGACGTCGAGGGCGTCCGCGATGCCGAACGGTTCGACCGCGGTGCCCGGCTGCTTGAGCACGGCGTTGCCGACGAGCAGGGCACTGACGTGGAACGGCTGCGGGGGCAGCGCGGCGTCCAGAGCCGTGAGGGTCTCGGCCGTCGGACGCTGCGCCCCGACCGGGACCTCGACGGTGCCGAGCTCCACGCCGGGCTCCGGCAGGAACACCCGGGAGGTCTCGTACAGGGCGACGTCGACAAGGCCGCGGGAGAGGTTCCGACGGGCGACGTCGACGAGTGCCGGCAGACCGCTCCGGCGCAGGTGGTCCTGAGCACTGTCGAGGGCGTTCGCCAGGACGACGCTCGGGCCGCCCGCAAGGTCGATGCCCGGGAACGCGGCAGCGGTGGCGGCGGAGACGAACGGGGCCGTGACGACCTCGGTCAGTCCGGCAGCGGCGAGGGCGGCCGAGACCCGGCGTCGGGCCTGCTGGTGCCGCGTCAGCCCACGTCCGGGCGGCGCGACCGGCAGCACGCTGGGGATGCGGTCGTACCCGACGATGCGGGCGATCTCCTCGACCAGGGAGACGTCGTCCACCAGGTCGGGGCGCCAGCTCGGCGGGGTCACGGCGACGCGGTCACCGTCGACGATGACGGTCGCCCCGATCGCGCGGAGGGTGTCGAGCACCTCGGCGTCGGTGTACTCGACACCGATGAGCCCGGCAGCCCGGTCCAGGCGCATGGTCACGGTGGGGCGCGGCGACTCGTCGACCAGCGTCGACCCGAGGGCGTCCGGCGTGCCACCGGCGAGGTCGACGAGCAGCTCGACGGCGCGGTTCGCCGCGGCCTGGGCGACGAGCGGGTCGACACCGCGCTCGAACCGCCGCGAGGCCTCGCTCGGCAGCTTGTGCCGCCGGGCCGTGCGGGCGATGGACACCTGGTCGAAGCCGGCGGCCTCGATCAGGACGTCGGTCGTCGCCGCGGTGATCTCGGTGCGTGCGCCACCCATGACGCCGGCGAGGCCCACGGCCCCGTCGCCGTCCGCGATGACCAGGTCTTCGGCGTCGAGCGTGCGCTCCACGTCGTCGAGTGTGGTGAGGCGCTCCCCCGCGGCGGCCCGACGGACGGTGAGGCCGCCCTGGAGCGTGCCGAGGTCGTACCCGTGCAGCGGCTGACCGAGCTCGAACATCACGTAGTTGGTGATGTCGACGGGCAGGGAGATCGACCGGACACCGGCGAGCGACAGGCGCGCGACCATCCAGGCCGGCGTCGGACGGCTGGCGTCGATGCCGCGGACGACCCGCGTCACGAAGGTGCTCGACCCCACGCGCCCACGGATCGGCGCGGCGTCGTCGATCGTCACCGCGAAGCCGTCACCGGTGCGCGGCAGGACCCGGTCGACCGGGTCCGAGAAGGTCGCCCCGGTGGCGTGCGCGTACTCACGAGCGACCCCGCGCATGCTCATCGCGTAGCCGCGGTCCGGCGTCACGTTGATCTCGACGGCGGCGTCGTCCAGGCCGAGCAGCGCGATGGCGTCCGCACCGACCTCGGGGTCCATGCCGAGATCCGCGAAGCGGAGGATGCCGTCGTGCTCGTCGCCGAGCCCGAGTTCACGGGCCGAGGCGATCATGCCGTCGGACACGTGGCCGTAGGTCTTGCGCGCGGCGATCGGGAACGGACCGGGGAGCACGGCGCCGGGCAGGGTCACCACGACGAGGTCGCCGACGTCGAAGTTGTGGGCGCCACAGACGATGCCACGGGGTTCGGCTTCGCCGACGTCCACCTGGCACCAGTTGATCGTCTTGCCGTTCTTCTGCGGCTCCGGGACGCGTTCGAGCACCCGGCCGACCACGACGGGTCCGGTCAGGTCGAACGTGTGCACGGCTTCCTCTTCGAACCCGACCGACACCAGGGCGGCGTGGACGTGCTCGAGCGAGACGTCGTCGGGCAGGTCGACGGATTCGCCGAGCCAGCGGAGTGGGACGCGCATCAGACCACCGTTCCGAACTGCTGCGAGAAGCGGAGATCGCCCTCGAGGAAGTCACGCATGTCGTTCAGGCCGTTGCGGAACTGCAGCGTCCGCTCGATGCCCATGCCGAAGGCGAAGCCCTGGTACTCGTCCGGGTCGATGCCGGCGGCGCGCAGGACGTTCGGGTTGACCATGCCGCAGCCACCCCACTCGACCCAGCGCGCGCCGCCCTTGGCGTTCGGCTGCCAGACGTCCATCTCGGCGCTCGGCTCGGTGAACGGGAAGTAGTTCGGGCGCAGTCGGATCTGCGCTTCGGCACCGAAGACCTGGCGCGCGAAGTGCTCGAGCGTGCCGCGGAGGTGTGCCATCGTCAGGCCCTTGTCGATCGCGATGCCCTCGACCTGGGTGAAGACCGGCAGGTGCGTGGCGTCGAGTTCGTCGGCGCGGTACACCCGGCCCGGGGCGATGACGTAGAGGGGGAGCTCGCGCGACAGCAACGACCGCACCTGCACCGGCGAGGTGTGCGTGCGCATCAGCAGGTGCCGGTCCACGGGCTCGACGAACACCGTGTCCGCCATCGCCCGCGCCGGGTGGTCCTGGTCGAAGTTCAGCGCGTCGAAGTTGAACCACTCGTGTTCGAGCTCGGGGCCTTCCGCGACCTCCCACCCCATGCCGACGAAGATGTCCGCGACGGTCTCGTTGAGGACCGACAGCGGGTGCCGCGAACCCGGCGTGCGACGTGACGGCAGCGCGGTGACGTCCACGCGCTCGGCGTCGAGGCGCGCGCGCTCTTCCGCTTCGGCGAGGACCGCTTCCTGCGCGGCGATCGCCTGGTTCACCTGACCGCGGGCCTGACCGACGAGCTTGCCCGCGGCGGCCTTCTGCTCCGGCGGGACGCTGCGCATCGACGCGTTCATCCGCGCGAGCGTCGACTGCTCACCGGTGTGCTCGGCACGGGCCTGCTTCAGCTCGGCGACGGTCGTCGTGGCGCGGACGGCGGCGAGGGCCGCTTCCACGGCACCGGCGACCGCCGATTCGCTGATCTCGAGAGGTTCTGACACGAGAGCCAAGCCTACCGGCCGACGGGATACCGCCGCCCTGCACCGGTCGGACGGGGCCCACGCGGGCCGGTACCGACGCGCTGCGGAGCCTGCGGAGCGGCGTGGCGGCCGAGCCCGTGGGGAGGGAGAGTGCCCCGTCAGTCGCTGGCTGTGGAGGAACGGGTGCGCTGGGCGAACGCGCTCTCGTAGAGGCACACGGACGCCGCGGTCGCGAGGTTCATCGACTCGGCCCGCCCGTAGATCGGCACCTTCACGGCCCGGTCGACCAGCGCGAGGTCCTCGGTGGTCAGGCCGCGGGCCTCGTTGCCGAAGACCCAGACGGTCGGCCCGTCGAGCATGCCGTCGGCGCGGACGTCCGGCAGGTCGTCGCCGGACACGTCGGCGGCCAGGATCGTGTAGCCGAGACCCCGCGCGCGCTCGATGGCGTCGACGAGCGTCACCCCGACCGACACCGGCACGTGGAACAGCGAGCCGGTGGTGGAACGGACGACCTTGGGGTTGTACGGGTCGACACTGCGTCCGGTGAGCACGACGGCGTCGGCTCCGGCGGCATCTGCGGCCCGGATGATCGTGCCGGCATTGCCCGGGTCGCGGACCTCTTCGAGGATGGCGACCAGTCCGGGCAGGGCGCCGGACTCGTCGGAGTCGACACGCGCCTCCAGACGGGCGTCCGGGAAGACGTCCTTGACCGACGTCGGGAACTGCTGGCACACCGCGACCACGCCCTGCGGGGTGACCGTGTCGGCCATCGCGTCGAGCACCTGCTCGGTGACGAACCAGGTGTCGACCGGGGCGTCGTCCAGACCGTGGCGCGCCGCCGCGGTCGGGGTGACGTAGAGCTCGCGGAGGAGCTCCGGGCGGTACTCGATCGCCTCGCGCACGGCCTGCGGGCCCTCGAGCAGGAACAGCCCGGTCTCGGCACGGACGTCCTTCTTGGCCAGGGCGGCCACGGCCTTCACTCGGCCGGCACGGGGGTTCTCGAGGAGTTCGCTCACGGACCCAGTCTAGGAACCACCGGCTGCCCGCCACGACCGGACTGCCGACGGATGGCCCCGGGAACGACGGAACCCCCACTCCACAGGGAGCGGGGGTTCCGGTGCACGGGTGACGTGGCTCAGGCTGCCTTCGGCGCCGAGGTGTCGGCCGGCAGGGCATTCTTGGCGGTCTCGACGAGCGCGGCGAACGTCTCGGCGTTGTTGATCGCGAGGTCCGCGAGGATGCGGCGGTCGACCTCGACGCCAGCCAGGGCCAGACCCTGGATGAGGCGGTTGTAGGTCAGGCCGTTCGCACGCGACGCAGCGTTGATGCGCTGGATCCAGAGGCGACGGAACTCGCCCTTCTTCGCGTGACGGTCACGGTACGCGTAGACGAGGGAGTGGGTGACCTGCTCCTTCGCCTTGCGGTAGAGGCGCGACCGCTGACCGCGGTAGCCCTCCGCGCGCTCGAGGATGACGCGACGCTTCTTGGCGGCGTTGACCGCTCTCTTGACTCTTGCCATTGATCTGTTCCTTTACGATCCGGGTCGACTCAGTGGCCGAGGAGCTTCTTGACGGCCTTGACGTCGGCCTTCGCGAGGACCTGGTCCTCGTTGAGGCGGGCCTTGCGCTTGGAGGACTTCACCTCGAGGTTGTGGCGCATACCGGCCTGCTGCTTCATGATCTTGCCGCTGCCGGTGATCTTGAAGCGCTTCTTCGACCCGGAGTGGGTCTTCTGCTTGGGCATCGTGGTGCCTTTCCGTGGGGTGGATGGGGACCGCGTCGAGCGCGGATCGGCCTGGGAGGACCTATTCGGCCGACGAGTCGGCCGGGGCTGCTGCGGCGGGAGCCGACGTGGGCTCGTCCTCCGACTTGGCCTTGGCGGAGTGCTCGGTGGCCTTCCGCTCGGCCTTCTCAGCGGCACGCTTGGCGTTCTGCTCGCCCTTGACGTCCGACTTGTTCTTGAGCGGCGCGATGATCATCGTCATGTTGCGGCCGTCCTGGGTCGGACGCGACTCGACGACGCCGAACTCTGCGATCTCCTCCGCGAACTTCTGGAGGAGCCGGACACCCTGCTCGGGACGCGACTGCTCGCGACCGCGGAAGAGGATCATCGCCTTCACCTTGTCGCCACCGAGGAGGAACCCCTCGGCGCGCTTGCGCTTCGTCTCGTAGTCGTGCACGTCGATCTTCAGGCGGAACCGGACCTCTTTCAGGTCGGTGTTGACCTGGTTGCGGCGGGCTTCCTTGGCCTTCTGAGCGGCTTCGTACTTGAACTTGCCGTAGTCCATGATCTTGGCGACGGGCGGCTTCGAGTTCGGCGCGACCTCGACCAGATCCAGCTCGGCTTCCTGCGCGAGGCGCAGTGCGACGGCGATGGGGACAACGCCGACCTGCTCGCCCTGGGGTCCGACCAGTCGGACCTCGGGGACGCGGATTCGGTCGTTGGTACGGGGATCGGTGATGCGGAGCTCCTTCAATCAGGTGGTGGCCGTCCGGGGCGTTTGCCCGGGACGACGGCACGAGAGAGGAGATCTGACGCACGGATCGAGACCCGTTCGGCAGCCGCCCGACGCCGACCCTTGCGGTCCGACTTGCGCCGACCCTTGCGGTTCGGCCTGCCGATGTCCACATCGTGGACTCCGGCGGAGCGGTGGTGACCCGGTAGCCTTGGTGCAGCCGCGGGTGGGAGGAACTCCTCTTTCGTGACGCTGTCCTGATCCGGACCTTCCCGAGTACAACCGGAAGGATCTGGGCTCGACCGGAAAGATCCGGGCGCGCGGACAGTGTCTGCCGTCGGCGAGTCTAGCAGAGGAGCACCGTGACCGACACCCCGAGCAACCCGGCCCCCGCATTCGACGATTCCGACGAGGCCGCGCGCGACATCGCCGAGGTCCCCGCGATCGAACTCATCAACACCGTGGCCGTCCACCTGCTCAGCGCCGCCGCCGTGAAGGTCGGCCTGGCCGACGACCCGGAGCAGCAGACCGACCTGGACGAGGCGCGGAAGCTCATCACCTCGCTCGCCGGGCTCGTCACCGCGGCCGCGACCGAGATCGGCGACCAGCACGCGCGTCCGCTCCGCGACGGGCTGCGGTCCGTGCAGCTGGCGTTCCGCGAAGCGTCGGCGATCCCGGACGCTCCGGGCAAGGGTCCGGGCGAGAAGTACACCGGACCCGTCAACTAGGCGGTCCCACTGACGGACGGGAGGCCCGTGGCGGTGTCGCCACGGGCCTCCCGTCCGTCATCCGGTCACGCTGCACGCGCGACCCACCGTCGTCATGCTGCCGAGCGCGCGACCAACCGGTCGACCGCCGCGACGGGGATGCCGACCCAGGTGGGGCGGTTCCGCGCCTCGTAGACGACCTCGTAGACCGCCTTGTCGAGCTCGAAGGCGTCGAGCAGTGCGCGGTGGGCGCGCAGGTCGGAGCCGCTGCCCCGCTCGTACCCGTCGAGGAACGCACTGCGCGCCTCGTGCGCCCAGTCGCCGGTGTCCACGGGCTCGTCCTCGTGCGCGAGGGCGCCGGCGACGTAGTCGAAGGACCGGAGCATGCCGGCGACGTCCCGCAGTGCGACGTCCGGACGTGAGCGCTCCGGCATCGGACGGAGCGGTTCGCCCTCGAAGTCAAGGAAGACCCAGCCGCGGGGCTCGGGCGCCGAGAGCACCTGCCCGAGGTGCAGGTCGCCGTGGATGCGCTGCATGGTCGGCCACGGCACGGTCGCCGCCCGGTCGTAGACCCGGCCGACGGCGGCGGCGTGCTCGGCGACCTGCGGCACCTCGGCGGCCGCCGTGTCCAGGCGACGACGCATCGTCGCGATCGCCTCGTCGACCTGGTCGGGTCCAGAGGTCGCGGTGGGCATCGCGCCGGCCAGGACCGTGTGCACCTCGGCGAGCGCGGCACCGAGTCGGTCGGCGGCGCTGGCGAAGGACTCGCCGCCCCGGGCCGCGGTCAGCGCGACGCGCCAGGCGTCCTCGAGCCCGGGCAGGAACTCCTGTGCGAAGGCGAGGTGGCCGTGCGCGGTGCCGCTCGCCTGACCGGCGTCCGGCCACTCCCCCGTCAGCGCGCCGAAGGTGCGTGGCACGCGGACGGAGCCGGCGGTCGACAACGCACGCTGGGTGGTGACGTCGGGGTTCTCACCGTCGTGCAGGACACGGAAGACCTTGGTGATCACCCGGCCGCTCTCGGCGGTGTCGGCGATGACGGACGTGTTCGACTGCTCGCCGCTGAGGACGCGCGCGCCGGTGACCGGACCGATGTGTTCGCCATCGGCCTCGATGCGGCCGAGCAGCCAGCGTGCGTAGGCGACGTCGTGCGGCGCGTCGTAGACCGCTGCACCGTCGAGTTCGGTGACCAGGGCGTGCGCGAGCTCGGGGACCGCTGCGGGTCGCACGGTGAGCGGGACCTGGTAGAGGACGGGGCCGGTGGGGGCGTCGTCGAGGACGAACAGGGTGCGGATCGTCGCGTCCGCGGTGGTGTCGGTCTGTTCGGCGACGACCCGGATGCTGGGGGTCCCGCCCTTGGCGGCGTACCACCGTTGGTCGGCCATCCAGCCGGCGACGGCGGTCTCGAAGGGGTCGGCGTGCACAGCGTCGGTCATGTCGGGGACGCTACCCGTCGCTGCTGCGCTGGGTCGCGGGATCACGGGTGTGGGGTGCGTCGCGGCGCGGTGGCGGGCCGCGTCGGGTCGCGGGTCCGGGTTGCGTCGGATCGCGGGTGCGGGCTGCGTCCCTTCCTGCACAGGGCGACGCTGGCCGGGAGGCTGTCCACAGTTCGCGGGGACCGTCCCGGCCCCGGGGTGGTCCGGACGACACTGACTGGCATGCCCCAGCGAGACGATCCCCACGATGACGACTTCCCGGCCCCACGCCTGACGTGGCGGGTGCCGGACGCCCGACGGCTGCCCACCCTCGAGCCCTACGCGGACGTCGTCGGGCGGGTCCCGCACGTGATCGTGCGCGAGACCGTCTGGGACACGTCGGACGGGGTGCTCGCCGCCGCCGGGATCGACCTGGTGCGCAGCGAGGACGGCGCCTGGACGATCGACCGCGGGGACGGCCCGGAACACCTGGCGGACCGGACGGCTGACGCCGCGGTGCCGGAACTGGCGGTGTACCTCCGTGGTCGCCCCCTGACCGTGGTGCGGCGGCGCGACACCACGACGGCCCTGCTGGTGCTGCACAGTCGGGACGGCCGTGTGCGTGCCGAGGTCGCCGACGTCCGGGTCGACGAAGGCGCTCCGGGCGAGCCGGTGCTGCGGGTCGGCCGGTGGTGGGCGCTGGCGGACGTCGGCAGCGAGCACGCACTCGTCCGCGGGGTGGAGCGGGCGATGCGGGACGCAGCCGAGGACAGCACGGACGTGGCGTGCACGGACGTGGCGTGCACGGACACGGACACGGCGAGCACGGCCGAGGGCGACGAGCGGGGCGCAGGCCTGTCCGAGCAGCCGCCGGTGTCGCTCCCCCGACGGGCGCCCGTCCGTCGACCGGCCGGAGTGCGCCGCCCGAGATCGGGCACCGCCGCTCGGTTCGTCGTCGATGCCCTGGCCACGCTCCGTGCCGACGTGGTCCGGATCGACCCGCTCGTCCGGCGCGGGGAGCCCGACGCGCTGCACGCCCTCCGCGGGTCGCTCCGCCGGATCCGGAGTGTCCTGGCCGTGTACCGCGGAGCACTCGACCGCGACGCCACCGAAGTGGTGCGACGGAGCCTCGGCCACGTCGGGCGTGCCGCCGGAGTGGCCCGCGACGCCGAGGTCCTGGTCGGGACCGTGCGGTCACTGGCCGACCGCGCACCCATCGGACTCGTCGGCGACGCCGCGTCGGCCGCGCTCCTCGCCCGCCTGGCCACGGCTCACCGCGAGGCGGCGACCGGGTTCGACGAGGTGCTGCGATCCGCCGAGTGGTTCGACGCCCTCGATGCACTCGACTCGCTCATCGCCGACGCGCCACCCGGTCCTCGGGCCGGAGACCCCGTTCGTCCCTTCGTCGAGCGTCGCCTGCACCGCGAACGACGGCGCGTGCGACGTGTGCGGGACACGGCAGCCCGCGCCGGTGACCTCGAGGTGCTCCACGATGCCCGCAAGGCCGCGCGACGGCTCCGGTACGGCGTCGAGGCGGTGGGCGGGTCCGTCGCCGGCCACCAGCACCTCGGTCGACTCCGGAAGGTGCAATCGGCCCTGGGCGACGGACTGGACGCCGCGCACGCCGTCACGGCCCTGCAGCTGGGCACGGACTTCACCGCCGGGGTCCTGGCGACGGTCGGCCGTCAGCGGGCCGACCGTCGGTTCAGGCGCGGGCGTGAGTTGCTCGCCCGCCTCTGATCAGGACGCGCACTTCGTGGTCGAGAACTCGTTCGAGCCGACCACGTCGTTGTCACAGGACACCGTGTTGCCGAGGACCGGACGGAAGGCGAAGGCCACACCGTCGCTGTTGCCGAGGTCCACGGTGTTGCCGGAGAACGTGTTGTCCGTTCCCCATCCGTCCAGTAGCTCGTGCGTCTGGAACCCGTCGAGGATCGAGTGCACACCGCGGTTCCCGGTGACGCTCCAGCCGTTCCCCTTCACGTCGACCCAGGAGTCCGCATGGTTCTGCCCCTGCATGCCCGCACCGTCGAAGGAGTTGTCCGACAGCACGCCGCCGGTGGTCCCCTCCTTGATGTCCACGTTCTCGGCCGCGGTGTCGGTGATCGTGTTCTCCGTCACGACGTTGCGGTCGCTGCGGTCCGGCTTGCAGTCGGACACGTCGCACCAGTTGTTCTTCGACGAGCCGATGTAGATGCCCTCGCCGAACTTCGGCTTGCGGAGTCCGGTCTCCGACACGTGGTTGCCCCGCACCGTGTTGTCGCTGCTGTTGGCACGGACGTGCATCGCCTCGTCGCCGATCTTCCGGACCGTCAGCCCCTGCAGGACGGAGTGCTGGGTGTCGTCGAGCATCACGCCCTTCTGCCCGTTCTGCACGGTGAACCCGGACAGGGTCCAGTACGCGCCGCCGTCGAGGTGCATGACGTAGCCGTCGGACGGGTCGCCGCCGTCGAGGACGGCACCGCTCCCCCCGCACAGGGCGATGGGCTGGCTGGCCGTGCCCGTGGCGGTGCCCTCGAAGGTGCCGTCGTAGGTGCCGTTCGCCAGGGCTATGACGTCCCCGGCTTTGGCGTCCTCGAGCGCGGACTTGAGCGCATCGGCGGTGCTGACCCGGATGGTCGGCGACGTGCACGCCGCGGCCGGGGCCGCCGTGGCGGTCCCACCGGAGCCGTTCGCCGTGCCGCCGCTCGTCCCGCTGCCCCCGGAGTCGGTGCTGTCGGACCCGCCGTCGTCACCGAGGGTGCCGAGTTGCGGAGTGCGGCTCGCACTCGGGGCGCGGCCGGGGTCGGTCGTCGCCGACGAGCTGGGGGCCGGTGCCGCGACGGTCTCGGGGCCGCGCACCGCTGCGCTGACACCCCAGATCCCGCCGACGATCACGGCTCCGGCGACGAGGCCGACGACCCCGGACAGGATCTGGACGCGATGTCGTTCGAAGAGGTTCGTCATCCGCGTCACCGGGCCGCCGCGGCGAGCGCCGCATCGACGTCGGTGCCGTCGGACCGTGCGGCGTGGGCTGCATGCCGGCTGCCGTCGTGGTCCGTACCGACCCGGTCGGTGCCGACTCGGTCGGTGCCCTGGTCCGTGCCGACTCGGTCCGTGCCGACCCGGTCCGCGGCGGCTTCGGCCATCGGCGACGAGATCGGCGACGCGGGGAGGCCCAGCGTGGTCGGGTCGACGACACCACGGGTGAACGAGGACAGCGGTGCGAGCTTGGCGTACGGGTGCTCGCGGGCCTCGCCCCGGCGGCCGCGGATGACACCACCGATGGCGGCGACCACGACGATGAGCAGCAGGATCAGCCACAGCACGGTGAGCGGCTGGAAGATCCCGCGCAGCGTCACGAGCAGCGGCTTGGTGGAGTGCCACCCGGTCGTGGTGTTGCCGTGCTGAACCGCGTCGTCGGACCGTGCCAGGTCGATGGCGCTCGGTCCGCGGCCGGACACCGAGTTGTCGGTCACGGTCGTGCCCTTCGAGGCACCGACCACGGTCACGCCGTGGGTCCGTGCGCCGGAGATCTCGTTGCCGTCCACGTCGGCGTCGGACGCCCGGCTGTAGATCCCGATGTCGGCGCCCGCGATCGTGTTGTCGCTGACCTCCGACGACCGCACCCCGTCGAGCACCGAGATGCCGTTCTGGGTCGAGCCCTTGATGACGTTGTTGCGCACGGTGGTCTTCACGGCGTCCTGACCGACGACGATGCCCATCCGGTTGCCGTCCATCGTGGAGCCGCTGACCTTGACGTTCTCGCCACCGAGCACCTCGACACCGTACCGCCCGTTGTCGGACGCGGTGCTGTCGGTCAGGGAGTTGTTGCCGTAGTCGCCGGTCGGCATGCCGACGGCGTTCGGACCGTCGGCGAGCGCCCCGCCGTTCAACGTGATGCCGTTGCGGCCGTTGCGGTTCGCCGTGACCTGGCTGAGCACGATGCCCGTGGAGGCGCGGGTCATCTTGATGCCGTCCACGCCGTTGTCGTGCGAATCGACGGACGACAGCGTGCTGTTCGTCACGTACCGGTGGAGCACGAGTCCGTCGATGAGCGAGTTCTCGATGGTGGAGTCCGACATCACGACGCCGTCCGCGCTCGTGAGGAACAGGCCGTACGCGTTGCCGTCGAACTCGGTGTGCTGGATCTTCGCCGAGACGAAGCTGTAGGACCCGGCGGCCGTGCTCTCGCCCGGGGTGGTCCCGTCGACGGCACCGGTCGGCAGCAGGGTGGTACCGAAGACGTCCTTCGTGGTGCGCAGGGTCTTCGCCGTCTGGGTGCCGGACGCGGTGTCGAGCGTGGACAGGTCGGTGCCGGTGAGCGAGACGCCGCCGGTCGTGCCACTCCAGAAGCCGAGGTCACGGAACGACGCGTAGCTCAGGGTCGCTGTCCCGCCCTGGACACGGACGTAGGCACGGCCGTCGGTGGTGTCGGTGTCGACCTTGCCGGCCTGCGGGTCCCACGAGTCGATGATGACGGGGGCCTTGGCCGACCCGGCGATCTGCAGCGCTCCGGCCTGCGTGACGATCGACACGAAGCCGCGGTCGTCGCTCTCCATGTGGATGTGCAGGCCGTCGGGGCTGGCGAGCTGCAGGGTCGCGCCGTTCTCGACGACGATGTTCTCGCTGAGCAGGTACGACCCGTCCGGCTGCTTCACGAACGTCGAGGGCGCGAGCTGCTTGAGGTCGTTGACGGTGTACGCCGAGCCTCGGGCGACGAGCACCAGGGTGTACGAGCTCCCCGTGGCGAGTCGGTAGGGCTTGGTGGTCACGAGGCCGCTCCACCGGGCTGCCGATGCGAGCGCGCGCACGTTGTAGATGCGTTCGTTCTCGGCGGCGACGAGCTTCGCCTCCTTGTTCGGGCTGCCCGGGTAGGCCTTGCCCGTGACGACGGAGGACTCCGCCGCGGTCGAGGTGGACCCGGAGGTCGCAGCCTGCGCTGCGGTGGGCAGCGTCAGGGCACCGACGCCAGCGAGCGTCAGGACGAGCGCGGACGCGGTCGCGATGCGACGGCGACGACGGGTGGACGTGGTGGGGGTCAGGTCGGTGCTCATGCTGCTGCCACCTCTCCGCTCTGGAGGCCCGCTGCCGGCTGCGACGCCCGCTGCGTCCCCGACGTGGTCGCGGTCGCGGCCTCGGTCGGCTGGGAAGCGGTGGCCGGGGCCGCCGAGACAGGTGCCGCCGCGGTGGATGCCGGCGTCGCGATCGAGGGGGTCTCTGGTGATCCCGCCGCGGACATGGCCATCTCGGGCGCACCCGCAGAGGACATGGCCGTCGCGGGTGCTCCCACCGCGGACATGACCATCTCGGGCGCTCCCGCCATGGCGAAGGCCGGAGCCGGGATCGGTGCCGGCGTCGGGGCCGGTGGGGTCTGGACCGGTGTGGTCTGGACCGCCGGGCGCGATGCGGGACCGTCGAGGGTCGCCGCGGTCTGTCCGTCGCCACCCATCTGGTCCGCGTGCCGGGTCAGCCACCCCTGCTTGTTCATCGTGATGAACGAGAACACCTTGATCGGCAGGGCGATGACGATCACCACGATCGCCAGGATCGGCAGGACGAAGAGGTCGAGCGGGTGACGGCGCAGGTTGGAGAACCCACGGACGGCACGACCGGCGAGCAACCAGGCGATGGTGAACGCCGCACCGACGATGCTGAGTTCCAGGCGGCTGAACAGCAGGTACCACATGGTGATGCCCATGGTGACGGGGGTCAGGATGATCTGCAGGACGGTGATCTTCGTGACGAAGGGCACGCGCCAGATCCAGCCCTTGGCGATGGCCGTCAGGTAGGTGCGGTACGAGTTGCGGCTCCAGCGGATGCGCTGCTTGAAGAACGCCTTGCCGGTGGCCGGGAACATCGAGAGGGCCTTGGCGCTCTCCTGGTGCACGGTCTTGAAGCCCGAGGCGAGCACGAGCCAGGTGAGACGACCGTCGTCACCGGCGACGCAGCGGCGGCCGAGGAAGAACTCGTTCTCGAGGTTGTCCAGCACGGGCAGGACGGCCGAGCGACGGTACGCGGCGGTGCGTCCGGACAGGCACGGCACCGCACCGGCGGCACCCATGGCGGGCACGTAGTTGAAGTAGCGCAGGTTGACGAGCCAGTCGGCGATGATCCGCCAGATGCTCGAGTTCCGCTGGTAGACGTTCTGCTGCGTCCCGACACCGCCGACGGTGGTGTCGACGAAGGGCATCTGCACGTTCTCGAGCAGTCCCGGCTCCCAGCTGGTGTCGGAGTCCACCAGGACCACGACGTCGTACCGGGCGAGCCGGATGCCCTGGCCGAGGGCGCTGCGCTTGCCGACGTGGTGGAACAGGATCGGCTTCACGGTCGGGTCGCCCACGGCGACGATGCGCTGGTACGCCTCGGTGTCGGCGATGTCGAGCACGATGATGATCTCGTCGGGGTTCTGCGAGCGCCAGGTGTCGAGGCAACGGAGCAGGATGTCGGGGTCCTCGTGGTAGCTCGGCACGACGACGGAGGTCGTGGTGCGGAAGCCGTTGACCACCGGCTTCGCCCGCGCCGACAGCACGACGCGGTAGAGCCACAGGGCCCACACGATCACACCGGCGATGCCGACGGGCACGTACTTGAGGGCTTCGTGGCCGAAGGCGACGAGCTGGTCGATGACGACCTGGGTCGATGTCTGGGATGCGGCGAGCGCGGCCAGGGTGTCCATGGGTTCGGGTCCTTCGGACTGGCAGGGTGGATGATCCGGGGCGCTCGGTGGGTGGCCGGGCGCGGACGGTCGGCGAGTGGGTGGCTCGCACGACGGTCGGTACGGCGTCGTGCTGAGGACGCTAGGCGGAGCGCCGACCACGCGACAAGGGGCTGCGGGGCACTCTTGCGCGTTCGCGCAAGCCGCTGCGGGAGTGCGGCACTCGCGCTTTCCGGACCTGTGTGGTCTGCGGGTCGCGGAGGGCCGCACACGCTCGGAACGGCCGCCTCCAGTCCCTGTACAACGATGTACCGCGTCCGCCAGCATGGGGTCATGAACGCGCACCTCGGCAACGACGCCGCTCCCGTCCTCCCGCTCGCCAGTCGTCAGGACGGCGAGTACCCGCGTCCGCAGATGATGCGCTCCCGCTGGGCGGACCTCGACGGCACCTGGTCCTTCCGCAACACCGGCGACGATCCCGCGTGGCGGAACGGGTTCCCGGACGCTCGCGACATCCGGGTGCCGTTCCCGCCGGAGTCCGTCGCCTCGGGCATCGACGAGCCGGGCTTCCACCCGGTGGTCTGGTACTCGCGGCAGATCACGGCGGCGGACCTGACCGCAGCCGGGTTCGGGGCGGACGCGCCTCGCGTGCTGGCGCACTTCGGCGCGGTCGACCACCGGGCGCGGGTCTGGATCGACGGGCAGTTCATCGGCGAGCACGAGGGCGGCCACACCCCCTTCACCCTCGACGTGACCGAGGCGCTCGCCGGCGGCCCGAACACCGGCACCGGGACCGGGACCGGCAACTCCGGCGCCGACACCGGCGGCACCGGCAGCGGCACCGGCACCGGCACCGGCAGCACCGACAGCACCGACAGCACCGACACCGGCAGCACGACGTCCCACACCCTCGTGGTCCGCGCCGAGGACGACCCGCACGACCTCACCCAGCCCCGCGGCAAGCAGGACTGGCACGAGCAGGCGCACGACATCTGGTACCGCCGCACCACCGGGATCTGGCAGACCGTCTGGCTCGAGGCCGTCCCGACGACCGCGATCCGCGCACTGCGCTGGACGAACGTCGACCACGAGACGATGCGCCTGACCGTCCGGCTGACGGGCGAGCGCCCGGCCGGCACACGCCTCCGCGTCGAGGCGACCTGGACCGAGCACGACGAGCACCTCGCCACGGTCGAGACCACCGTCAGCCCGACCGCGCACGAGTGCGAGCTGGTCGTGCCGATCGCCCGCCAGGCGAACGGTCAGGCGGAGCAGGAGCTGCAGTGGAGCCCGGACACACCACGCCTGGTGGACGCGGTCGTCACCCTGGTGACACCGACCGGGGCTGCCGCCGACGCCGTCAGCTCCTACTTCGGCGTCCGCACCACGCGGATCGGCGGTGGCCGGTTCTTGCTCAACGACCGCAGCATCGACGTGCGGAGCGTGCTCAACCAGGGCTACTGGCCGGACTCGCACCTGACCGCGCCGACGCGACAGGCCCTCCGCCGCGAGGTCGAGCTCATCAAGGAGCTCGGGTTCAACGCCGCCCGGAACCACCAGAAGATCGAGGACCCGCGCTTCCTGTACTGGGCGGACCGACTGGGCCTGATGGTCTGGGGCGAGGCCCCCGGCGCCTACGCGTTCTCGCCCACCGCGGTGCAGCGGCTGATGCGCGAGTGGATGGACGCCGTGGAACGGGATGCCTCACACCCCTCGATCGTGACCTGGGTGCCGGCGAACGAGAGCTGGGGCGTGCAGCACATCGCCACCGACCCGGCGCAGCAGGCGTACGCCCGGGCGCTGGCGGACGTCACCCGGGCACTCGACGCGACCCGGCCGGTGATCTCCAACGACGGCTGGGAGCACCCGGACTCGGACATCCTCTCGGTGCACGACTACGAGGGCGACGGCGACCGGCTGGCGCGGACCTACGCCGACGACGCGGCGCGGACCCGTCTGCTCGCGGGCCTCGGGCCGGCAGACCGCCTCATCCTGGTGGGCGGTGCGGTAGACCGTGGGCAGCCCGTCATGCTGACCGAGTTCGGCGGCGTGAACCACCAACACGGAGCCCACCGCGACGACGCGTGGGGGTACACGACGGCCGCCGACGGCGACGACTGGATCGCCCGCGTCACCGCGCTGTACGACGCGGTCCGCGCGAGTTCGTTCCTGGCCGGCAGCTGCTGGACCCAGCTCACGGACACGATGCAGGAGACGAACGGGCTCCTCAACGCCGACCGGACCCCGAAGGAGCCGATCGAGCGGATTCGCCGGGCGGTCCTCGGACACTGACCGACCCCGGACCGGACCGGACCGGAGGACCGGACCGGACCAGACCCCGGCACCGGCACCGGCACCGGCACCGGCACCGGCACCGGACCAGGAACCGGCGACCGACCCGGACACGACGACGGACGGGAGGCCCGTGACCAGCTGGTCACGGGCCTCCCGTCCGTCATCGCGACAGCCCGGCCGGCCGCCGCCGTGCGGTGATCGGGCTACTGCGCCAGGAAGCGCAGGACCGCCTCGTTCCACTCGTCACGGTGCGACGCGAGGACGCCGTGCGGCCCACCCTCGATGACGTGGACCTGCGCGTTCGGGATCGCCTCGGCGGTCCGCTTGCCGGAGACCTCGAACGGGACGATCCCGTCGGCGTCGCCGTGGATGACGAGCGTCGGGACGTCCACCTTCGTCAGGTCGTCGCGGAAGTCCGTCGTGGCGAACGCGACGGTGCAGTCGAGCGTGCCCTTCGGCGACGCGAGCTCCGCGATCGCCAGGTCGTAGGCCCGCTGGTCGTCGCTGACGAGCGGCTTGTGCGTCAACGACACCGTGCCGCCGGCCGTGTAGAACTTGTCGACGAACTCGTGCAGGAACGCCGGACGGTCGCCGGTGATGCCGTTCGCGAACCAGTCCGCCAGGCCCTGGTCGACGCCGCCGTCCGGGTTCTCGTCCGACTTCCACAGGTACGGCGGGACCGCGCTGGCGAAGACGAGCTTCGCGACCTTGCCGGTGCCGTAGGTGGAGACGTAGCGGGCGAGTTCGCCGCCGCCCATCGAGAACCCGATGAGGGTGACGTCGGTCAGCCCGAGCTCGGTGATCAGCTTGTCGAGATCCGCGGCGAACGTGTCGTAGTCGTAGCCGCCCCACGGCTGCGACGACTGGCCGAAGCCGCGACGGTCGTAGGCGATGACCCGGTGGCCGGCCGCGACGAGCGCGGGGACCTGGCCCTCCCACGACCGACCGGACAGCGGCCACCCGTGGATAAGGACGACCGGGGCACCGGTGCCGAAGTCGTCGTAGTGCAGGTCGATGTCGTGCCCGTTCTCGGCTCCGACGGTGATGAACGGCATGGTGCCTCCGAGTGGTTGGTGTCCAGGGGTCGACCGCGATGCAACGCCCTGCCGCTGGACGCGGCCTGGCCGTCGTGCGGCGAGTGGACACCACCGGGTCTGGGAGGATCGTGCGCGTGACGGACCTGCTGGAGACGACCCGGGCCTCCGCGCCGACCCGCCTCCATCGGACGGTGACGGCCGTCCTGGAGGCACGCTCCAGCAGGTGGACCACTCCCCTGCTGCTGTGGTTGGCCTCCCGCGTGGTCAGCACGCTGCTGCTCGGCACCGTCTACCTGCTGGCGACCGCGAACGGCTGGCACTTCGCCTCGTACCGGCGCGATCCGTCGTTCGCGACGTTCTCCGGGTCGTGGGACGCGTCCTTCTACCGGACCATCGCCGAACACGGGTACCCCCACGATCTGCCGACCGACGGCTCCGGCCACGTGGTGCCGAACCCGTGGGCGTTCCTGCCGGTGTTCCCCGGGGTGGTGCGTGCGGTCATGTCCGTGACCGGTGCCTCGTTCTGGGTGGCCGGGGTCCTGGTCGCGACGGTCTGCGGTGCCGGTGCCTGCGTCGTGCTGTTCCGGCTCGTGCTGGCGGTCGCCGACGCCCGACGTGCACGGTGGGCGACGGCCCTCTTCGCGTTCGGCGCGACCGGGTACCTGCTGCAGGTCGCCTACGCCGAGAGCATGTTCCTGCTGCTGCTGTTCGGGGCACTGCTCGCCCTGGTGCGGCGGCGGTACTGGCTGGTGGCGGTGCTCGGCGTCGTCGCGGCGTTCACCCGGCCGGGGGTGCTGGCGCTGGCTGTGGCGCTCGCGGTGCACCTGGTCGTGCGCTGGGTCGCGGACCGGCGGGGCTCTGCAGCGCAGGGCGCGGCCCGAGCGGTCGCCGGACCCGTTGTCGGTCCGCCCGCTGTCGGCGCGCCCCTTGTCGGTGCGCCCGCTGTCGACGCGCCCGCTGTCGGCGGACGCGATCCGTTCCCGTGGCGGGAGCGCGTGGCGGTCGTCGTCGCCGGGCTGGTGGTGGCCGCGGCCGGACTCGCCTGGCCGGTCGTGGCGTCGGCGGTCACCGGGCGTCCGGGGGCGTACCTCGACACGGAGCTGTCCTGGTGGGTCGGGTTCGTTGGCCGGGTCGACTTCACCCCGCTGACGCCGTGGTTCCTGATGGCCGGACGGTGGCTGGGGCCGGCGGGACTCGTCCTCGTGGTGGTGGTGCTCGCGGGCACGGCGTGGTTCCTCGGGCGACGGGACGTCCGGGCGCTCGGGCCGGAGGTGCTCGGCTTCGTCATCGCCTACGTCGCGTACCTGGTGGCGGTGTTCCTGCCGCAGCAGAGCCTTCCGCGGCTGCTCATGCCGGCCGCGCCGCTGCTCGGGTCGGACGTGTTCCTGGCGACGCGGCGCCGGGCCGTCGGGTGGCTCGTCACGGGTGTGTGCCTGCAGGCCGTCGCGGTCGTGCTGCTCTGGTTCCTCGGGTTCCCCTGACGCGCCCCGCATCGGGGGACCCCGGCGCTCGCGTCGGGTGACCCTCGCGTCCCTCGTCGGGCGACCCCGGCGCTCCGTGTCGGGTGACCCCGGGCGGGCTACGCGTCGAACGTGTGGAACCAGGCGGTGCCGCCCGGGTGCTGCACGGTGATCATCTCGTCGAGGTCCCGGTACGGCCCGTCCTGGTTGTGGCTCGCCGACTTGATGCGGATCGTGCCGTCGGACTCGGTGAACACCTCGGACACGATGGTCGTGTGGTCCGGCGAGCCGTTCGCGTTCCAGTCGAACATGACGATGTCGCCGACCTTGACGTGCTGTCGCTCGTCGGAGGTCCGCCGCGTCAAGCCGAACGTCGACGCGTTCTGGTCGAGCCACGGGTCCATCGCCGGGCAGTAGGTCCAGGTGGCGGAGTGCTCCGCGCCACCGGCCCGGTTGTACCAGTCGCTGCGCTGCTGCCACCCGCGGGCCTGCAGCGTCTGGTTCACGTAGTTGGCGCAGTCCCCGCCGATCGGGTTCATGGTGCCGTACTCGGCGGTGTTGTAGTCCGACCAGTGCCGCATGGCGTACTGCAGCTGCCGGTCGACGTCGGTCTTCGCGGCGTAGGCCACCGTCGTGGTCGCGACCGCGGAGCTCGCATCCGGCACGGCAGCCGTCGTCGGGGTGGGCGTCGCCGTCGTGGAGTCCTGGGTCGCACCGACCTGGCCGTCGTTGGCCGCGCTGCCGTTGCCGTCCGAGGTCTGGTTCGCCGAGGGCACCGGACGGACCGCGGTCGTGAACAGTGCGACGTCCGCCGATCCCGCCGTGTACATCGCCTGGTGCGGGGCCGTGAAGGTGACCGTCGTGGCGGTGGCCGACACGTCGCGCGCGGCGACACCGCCGACCGTGACGCCCGCCACCGAGGCCAGCCCGGTGCCAGTGACCGTCACGGTGACACCGCCGGCGAGCGGGACCTCCGCAGGCCGCACGGACGTGGCGGTCGGCTTCGCGGCAGCCTCCTTCGTCGGACTGGAGGCGCCCCCCGAGCCCGCAGCGCCGGAACCGCGAGCCGCCGAGGACGACCCGGCACCCGGTCCGTCCGACGAGCAGGCAGCGGCGACGAAGCCGACACCGGTGATGCCGGCGAGGGACAGGAGGGTGCGGCGCGTGATCGGGGCAGTCATGACGTGTCCCAGGCTATGCGAAGGTGTCGGAGATCTGCCGACCGACTCGGCAGCCCCACCCGGGCGCCCCAGGTCAGGCGTCGGGCGACGGCTGCGTCGCGGTGATGTTGACGAGCCAGGTCACGCCGAACCGGTCTGTCACCATGCCGAACTCGTCACCCCACGGCGCCTGGGTCAACGGCTCGAGCACGGTCCCGCCGTCGGAGAGCGCCGCGAAGTAGCCGCGGAGGTCGTCAGCGTCGTCACCGTCACCCGAGAGCGACATCGAGATGTTGTTCGTCTCGGACCGGCTCATCGACGACGGGGTGTCCGACGCCATGAGGGCGTAGCCCCGGGTCGTCTCGAGCTGGCCGTGCATGACCTTGTCGGCGTCCGCCGGGTCCTGCACGGCACCCATCTCGGCGAACGTGCCGATGCGGAGGTCCCCGCCGAACACCGAGTGGTAGAACTCCAGCGCCTGCCGGGCGTCGTTGCGGAAGCCGAGGTACGGGTTCAGTCGTGAGGTCATGATGGGCTCCTTCGTCCGGGGCTCATCGTGCCAGCCGTGCCGAACACCGGCAAGGACCGACCGCGGAACGCACGCACGGAAGACCACAGCCCTGGAACACGACCGGCTCGCAACACGACCGACCCGGAACACGACAGGCTCGGAACCGATGGTCCCGAGCCTGTCGTCCTACTTGGTGGAGCTAAGGGGATTCGAACCCCTGACCTTCTCATTGCGAACGAGACGCGCTACCAACTGCGCCATAGCCCCAAGTGCTCGACCACGATAGCACCGCGGTGCAGCGATCCGAAATCGGGCCGCGGCGGTCGGGCGTGCCGCTGCCGGTCAGACGGCGCGACGTCGACGCATGATCGCGTCCAGGTCGGTCTGCCCGTACGCGTCATCGCCGATCACACCCATCCCGGCCCAGCGGCTCGGCGCGGACGGGGCCTCGGGCTCGGGTGCGGACCCAGCCGCCTTCGGGCCAGCCGACGCCTCCGGTCCGGCCGCCGGCGCCGCCCGCAGGCCGAGCCGCTCCGCCAGCCGTCCCTGGTCGTGCGACGACAATGCCGCCGCGGCCTCCTCGACGTCGGCACGCATCCGCGACACCCGAGCCAGCGACGGGTCGGACTCACCGGCCCGGATCGCAGCGGCTTCGGCCTCGGCCTCGGCCTTCGCCTTCGCGACCCGCTCCCGCAGCCGCGCGGCGAGCACGGCCGACGACTCCGGCGACGGCTCGGGCGCTGCGGGGGTCTGCACGTACAGCGGCTTCGGGACGGCACCGGGCGTCCAGGTGCGTTCGGCCGGCGCGGCCTCGGGCTGCTCGGTCGACAGGGGTGGCGCGGGGTCGGTCCAGGTGCTGGCCGGACGGGAGGCGCGGCGCTGCTCCGGCGCACCGGCTGCGGCCCGACGGCGCCGTGCGGTCGCCACCTGGTGCAGTTGCGCGAGCACCGCGGCGGACCCCGCGGCGGCGACGAGTCCGGCGACGGCGAGGATCCAGGCCCCGGGCGCTGTGACCAGGACGACGAGCGCCGTGACGAGCCCGAGCGTGCCGAGGATCGTGGCGCCGAGGCGGGAGCGACGCATCCGCATCGCGGTCAGTGCGGGCACGGAGGACACCTGCTCGAGGACGGGGGCCTGGGCGGCCAGACGACGGGTGATCTCGCGCTGCCGTGCGGCCTCGTGGGCGCGGACGATGGCGGCACGCTTAGCCTCTTCGGACCGGGCGACGCGCTGGGCCTCGGCGAGGGACTTCGCGTTCATCTCGACGCGCACCTCGTCCGGCAGCTCGGCGGTCTGCGCCAGGATGCGGAGGGTCTGCTGCAGTCGGATGGCGTTCCGCTCGGTCGCCAGGTACTCGCGTCTCGCTGCCCACGCGGGCATCAGGTACACGACCCAGAGCACTGCCGCCACGAGCAGCACGACGCCGCCGCCCCAGGTCCCGAATCCCATGGGGCAACGGTAGGGGGAGCGCACCGCCGGGACGCCCATTGCCGGGAGCGTGTCGAGCGAGTCGTGACGGATCCGTCGGACGGAGGGCGGGCCTCCCGACCGACAGCTATGTCAGGAGGACCGGCGGCTGCGGACCGGCTCAGCCATGCGGCGAGACGGGGAGCGGCACGGCCGCTTCGTCCCAGGCGTCCTCGGGCACGCGCCCGGTGCCGAGCGGGACCTGTCCGCGGACCCAGCGGTCGAGGACGCCGTCCCGCACCTCTTCGCCGACGAGACCGAAACAGAAGTGGTCACGCCAGTCACCGTTGATGTGGATGTACCGGCGACGGAGACCCTCGTACCGGAAGCCGAGCTTCTCGACGACGCGGAGGCTCGGCGCGTTCTCCGGACGGATGCAGATCTCGAGACGGTGGATGCCGACGACGCGGAAGCAGTGGTCCGCTGCCAGGGCGACCGCGGTCGGGGTCACGTTGTGGCCGGCCGCGTCCTGCACGACCCAGTACCCGATCGACGCGCTGGCGAGCGAGCCGTACGTGATCCCGGACACGTTGAGCTGGCCGACGAAACGACCGTCCAGTTCCATCGCGAACGGGAGGCCCAACCCGGCCCGGGCGTTCGCCTGCAGTGCGCGGATGCTCCCGCGGACGTCCGAGGACGCCATGCCGGAGGGGTTCGTCGCCTCCCAGGTGCGGAGCCAGGAGCGGTTGCCGGCGAGCGCGAGGTCGAGGTCGCGGGAGTCACGGACCCGGAGGGGGCGGATGGTGACCCGCCCGTGGGTGAGGGTCGGGATCGTCGTCATCGCTTCTGGTTCCTCCGGGGTCCCGATCTCGTCGGGACGGGTGTCCCGCACGGGCCCGGGTGCACCGGACCCGTGCGGGATGGGTCGACTCATTCGCCCGCGTTGAACTCCTTGAGCCAGGACTTGAGGTCCGGCCCGAGGTCCGCACGGTCCGAGGCGAGCTGCACGATCGCCTTGATGTAGTCGAGTTTGTCACCGGTGTCGTAGCGGCGTCCACGGAACACGACGCCGTACACGCCCCCTGTCCATTCCTCGGCGCTCGCCATCTTCATGAGCGCGTCGGTCAGCTGGATCTCGCCGCCCTTGCCGGGCTCCTGCTTCTCGAGGACGTCGAAGACCTCGGGGCGGATCACGTAGCGGCCGATGATGGCCAGGTTCGAGGGGGCTTCACCCTGCGCCGGCTTCTCGACCAGGCCGGTGATCTTCACGACGTCGTCGGTGTCGGTCGGCTCGACCGTCGCGATGCCGTAGAGGTGGGTCTGCGACTCCGGGACCTCGAGGAGGGCGACGATCGTGGCGTTCTTCTCGCCCTGGACCTCGATCATGCGCTTCAGCAGCGGGTCGCGGGCGTCGATGATGTCGTCGCCGAGGAGCACGGCGAACGGCTCGCGGCCGACGTGCATCTTCGCGCGGAGCACCGCGTGGCCGAGGCCGAGCGGGTCGCCCTGCCGGACGTAGTGCATGTCCGCGAGGTCGGTCGACTGGTTGACCTTCTGCAGCTTCTCGTGGTCGCCCTTCTTCCGGAGGGTCTCCTCGAGCTCGGACACGTGGTCGAAGTGGTTCTCGAGCGCGTTCTTGTTGCGCCCGGTGATCATGAGGACGTCGGTGAGACCCGCGTCCACGGCCTCTTCCACGACGTACTGGATGGCCGGCTTGTCGACGACGGGGAGCATCTCCTTCGGCATCGCCTTGGTCGCGGGGAGGAAGCGCGTGCCCAGCCCTGCAGCGGGGATCACGGCCTTCGAAATCTGGAAGCCCATGCAGCGACCGTATCCGATCCCCTATTCCGAGGCATGTCAACGGATAGGGGGACACCGAGATCGGCGGGAAGCCGCATCACCCGTGATCGCTACACTCGTCGCCATGACCGCCGATCTCGGGAACGAGAAGCGTGCCCTGCGAGCCGACCTCCGGCAGCGGCGGCGCAGCCGGACCTCGACCGAACGCGACACCGACTCCCTGTCGCTCACCGCGACCCTGCAGCGGTTCGTCGAGGAGCGGCAGATCGCCTCGGTCGCCGTCTACCTCTCGGCGCCCGACGAACCCGACGTCCGGCCGTTCCTCAACTGGGCGTTCGAGCAGGGCATCCGTGTGCTCCTGCCCGTCACCCGCGAGGACGGGCTGCTCGACTGGGCGGTCGGCGACGGCACCTCCGAGCGCGAAGGGCTGTTCGGCATGCCCGAGGTCGTCGGCGAGGTCCTCTCCCCCCTCGCGATCAACGACGTCGACGCGATCCTCACCCCGGCCGCCGCGGTCGGCCACGACGGCGTCCGGATGGGCTGGGGCCGGGGCTACTACGACAAGACGCTCGGGTCCATGGCGAAGCGCCCGCCCGTCTATGCTGTGGTGTTCGATGCGGAGTACCTCGACGAGGTCCCGCGCGAAGCCCACGACGAACCCGTGGACGGCATCATCACGCCGTCGCGCATCATCACGTTCCGGAGCTGACGTGCCCACCTACTCGTACCGCTGCACCGAGTGCGACAACGCGTTCGACATCAAGCAGTCGTTCTCCGACGCCACCCTGACCGAGTGCCCGGTCTGCGGCGGGGTCCTGCGCAAGGTCTTCTCGCCGGTCGGCGTGACCTTCAACGGGGGCGGCTTCTACCGGACGGACTCGCGGCCGGCGCCGAAGAGCGAGGGCGGGGGCAGCTCGGGGTCGAGCTCGTCCGGGTCATCGGCGTCCGGGTCCTCCGGGTCCGGGTCGTCCGGGTCGGGTTCGTCCGGCTCCGGGTCGTCCGCGAGCAAGCCGAGCACCTCGAGCGCAGGATCGTCGACCTCGGGATCCTGACCGACTCCGCGCCCGCTGGATAGGTTGGAGCGGGTCACCACACGGTGGCCGTCCACGACAGAAGGGGGGCTCACGTGAAGGGCTTCAAGGAGTTCCTGCTCCGCGGCAACGTCATCGACCTGGCCGTCGCGGTCGTCATCGGTGCGGCGTTCACCGCCATCGTCACGAAGATCGTGAACTCGCTCATCAACCCGCTCATCGGTGCGGTGTTCAACGCGTCGAGCCTCGACAAGGCGTTGATCTGGAAGATCCCGACCGTCTCCGGCGGCAGCGCGGACATCCTGTTCGGCGCGATCATCGGCGCCGTCCTGAACTTCGTCATCGTCGCCGCGGTCGTGTACTTCGCCCTCGTGGTGCCGGTGAACCACCTGAAGAAGGTCGCGTTCGACCGGGTGAAGAAGAACGAGGAGCAGACGCCGCAGGACGTCCCGCCGACCGACGTCGAGGTGCTGCTCGAGATCCGCGACCTGCTCCGTCGACAGGGTGGTGACGAGGCGTCCGTGCCGACCGGCGGTGGCGCCCACGTCGCACCGTCGACCGCTCCCGAGGGTCCCGGCATCGCCGGCTCGACCAAGCTGTAGGGCGCAGCCGCCCCCGCCGAACGGTCACGACACCCCGTCGGCCCGACGCCGAGCGGTCACGACACCCCGTTCCGCCGGAAGGTGAACGGGGTGTCGTGACCAGTCGAGGGTGCCACGCGGGCGTGGCGGGCGTCAGCCGGGCCTCCCGTGGGTCGCACGTCAGGCCGGAGCGGCCCCTACCGAGCGGTCACGACACCCCGCTGGCATAGCGCCGAGCGGTCGCGACACCCCGTCGAGCCAGAAGGTGAACGGGGTGTCGTGACCGCTCGGCGGAGGGACGCGGGCGCGCCGGGGCGCCGCGCGCGGCGGAGGCACCTACGCCGGGGCGCGCTGCGTCCGGTGCTTCCGGGACATCTCCGCCGCGTACTGCAGCCCGGCCAGGACGTGCCCGACTGTGCCGAGCCAGACGAACACGAGCGCCACGTTCCGGATCCAGTGGTGGTCCACCGCGACCGAGGTGGACGAGAACAGCAGCACCGGCAGCCCGACGAACAGCAGCGCCGACCGGATCTTGCCGGTCCACGTCACGCGGAGGCCCGGGTTGCCGCGGAACCACGCACTCGACAGGGCGAGCAGCGCCAGGTCGACCGTGACCACGATGACGACGACGATCCACGGCAGCAACCCGACGAGCACGAGGGACAGCACGATCGCGACGATCGCCAGCCGGTCGGCGATCGGGTCGAGGGCCTTGCCGAGCTCGGACTCCTGGTGCAGGCGGCGGGCCAGGAACCCGTCCGCCCAGTCGCTGACGCCGAGGACGACCAGCGAGGTCAGTGCCCATCCGGGGTGGCCGGCGACGACGAGCGCCACGTAGACCGGGATGAGGACGAACCGCACCATCGTGATGAGGTTCGGCCACGTCTGCCAGTCGGGCCGGGTCCGCCGGGAGGGCTCCGTCATCACACGCTTCCGTTCGGGGTTCAGGACCCCCAGCGTACCGGTCAGCCCCAGTGCGGCGGCCGGTCGCGGAGGAGCCGGTCGTCGTTCTCCCCCGTCCCGTGCCGCGGGGGCTCGGGTGACGGGGTCGGGTCGCTGCCGGGGACGGGCCTGGTGGTGACGCGACGGCCGGACCGGACGACACCGACGGACGGCGCGGGCGACGTGTCCGCGACCCCCTGCGGGACGGGAGGCTCGGCTGCGGTCGGCTGCGCGCCTCCCGTCCGTGGGGTGGTCGCCTCGGGCGTCCACGAACCGGTGAGCTGCTCCGTGGTCGACGTGACCGGGCCGGCCGGGCGCGCAGCCCGACGGGAGGGCCGAGCGGTCACGAGCGGCAGGAACCGACGGTCACGAGCGGGAGGGCGATGCTCATCGGCGTGCGGGCACCGGGGGGATCGAGATCTCCTGGGTGGCGCCGCGGTCGACGCCGAGCACCTGCGCGACCGTGTTCGCGACCCGGTCCGGGTCGGAGAACAGCTGGAACGCGTGCACGCGGACGTAGTGCCAACCGAGACGGCGGAGCACCTCGGGTCGGAGGCGCAGCGACTCGCGCAGCGACCCCTTCACCAGCGACGCGTCGGTCTCGATCGTGACGCAGACCCCGCCGTGCGCGGCGACCAGGCCGAGCTTGCCGCGGTGGCCGAGCGCGACCGGGATGCCGCGCATCTCGAGCCGGCGGGCCAGGTCGACGAGCAGCGGGTCGGAGTCGTCCGGCACGTACTCGGCGGTGGTGCGGGCGCGGACCTCGGCCAGGATCTCGGCGAGGGCGACGGTGCCGTGGCCCATCCGCTCGGCCTCGATGTCGGACGGCTGGAAGC
The DNA here is from genome assembly GCF_030407555.1 of Curtobacterium sp. APC 4022. Classification (NCBI taxonomy): domain Bacteria; kingdom Bacillati; phylum Actinomycetota; class Actinomycetes; order Micrococcales; family Microbacteriaceae; genus Curtobacterium; species Curtobacterium sp. APC 4022. The sequence continues at coordinate 50,262 of NZ_JASDDD010000012.1, read as the reverse complement.
ACGTCACGATGACCATCGACCGGCGGGCACGGGTCATGGCGACGGCGAGCAGGCGCTCCCCGCCGGGCTTGCCGAGCGGGCCGAAGTCGCGGAGGACGCGGCCATGCGGGGTCCGGCCGTAGCCGATCGAGAACACGACGCGGTCACGGCTCTGCGCGACGGACTGCTCGAGCGTGGCGACGATGAACGGCTCGGGACGGTCGCCGATGACGAACTCGGTGAGGTCCTTGTGCCCCTGCGCTGCCGCGAGGACGGCCTGCTCGACCCGGACGGCGTGCTTCGCCGAGGCCGTGATGACCATGAGCGACTCGGTCGGCCGGGTGCGGGCGTGCTCGATGACGTGACGGACGACACGGTCCACCTCGGCGTCGACGCTCTCGACGGCACCGGACTCCGGGTCCGGGACGGCCTTGCCCTCGCTGACGTAGTCGAGCGCGATCGACCCGTGGCCGAGGAACGAGCCGGCCCAGGGCAGCGACTCGATCCGGCCGCCGTAGAAGCGACGGTTGACGAGCTCCGCCAGGTCCTCGCCGCCGGCCCGGTACGAGCGGGTGAGCGACAGGGTCGGCAGCAGCGTGGACAGCTTCGCCAGGGCGGAGTCCGCGTGCAGGGCGTCGAGGGTCTGTTCGTCGACCTGCAGGGCGCGGTGCTCCGGGTCGACGGCGATGCGGAACGGCGACGGCGTCTGCGTGACCGGGTCGCCGAAGACGACGGTCTGGCGGGCACGACGGACGGCTCCGACGGTCTCGGCGATGGTGACGGCTCCGGCGTCGACGAGGATCACCGTGTCGAACGGCATCGTGTCCGCGATCTGCGCGACCTCGTACGGCGAGGCGAGCCAGACCGGGGCGATCGCACGGGACAGGTGCGGTGCCGAGTCGTGCAGCAGGCGGGAGGTGATCGCGCCGTCGCGGAGCTGGCTCTTCAGCGCGGCGGACTCCTCCGGCCAGTCGACGAGCCCGACCTTCCAGTTCTCGGCGAGCTGCCACGCGAGGCCCTGGGACACCCCGGCCGCGTGCGCGTCGTCGACGAGTCGGAAGTCGGCCTCGACCCGGTCGAGCATGTCGGTGTTCGCGCCGAGCAGTGCCCGGTCGGACTCCAGCATGGTCTCGAGCGCGGACTGCCACCAGGCGAGTTCGAGCTCGGCGGGCACCTGCACGTCGGGGACGTGCCGGTTCGCCAGGTCGGTGAGGAGCGGCTCGAGCTGCAGGTCGCGGAGCGTCTGCATCAGCTCGGTGCGCTCCTGCAGGTTGTGCAGGACGTCGGACTCGGCGGCGAGCTCGGCGATCGTCGGTACGAGGCGCTCGATCGGCAGGTTCGCGAGCTGCTGGTCGCGGCTGGCGCGGCCGAGCGGCTCGTCGAGACGCGCGAGGTCCTCGACGACGTTCGAGAACAGCACCTGGACGTCGGCGATGCCGGTGGGGACCTCGGGGTTCACGCCGGCCGCGACGTAGCGCTGCCAGAGGACCCGCTGCTGCTGGACGCGGGTGAGCGCCTCGTGCAGGTCGGAGACGTGGACGCCCGGTCGGACGTACTCACGAGCGAGCTTCTTCAGCCGGCGTCGGTTCGTGCTCGACATCGGCGCACCCTCGCCCCGGGGTGCGGTGGCGGCGACGAGCTCGGACACCGACCGGTCGAAGACGATCGGCAGGAAGCGGTCGAGGGTGTCGCGGATCTCGGTGAGCAGACGCAGGTAGATGCCGAGCTCGTTGATCGTCGTGAACTGCCGCATGTGCGTCGACGCGACCAGGTCGTGCGCACGCTGCAGGAGGGCCGGCAACGATCCGCCGTCGAGCTCCCGCGCCGTCGCGTGGGCGCGCTGGGCACCGTCGCTCGAGTTGAACTTCGCGCCGTACCAGGGCGAGTCGTCCGGGCCGTAGCGGAACTCGCCGAGGTTCGCGGCGCTGACCATGGTCTCGGCGACGCGGGCGCGGCCGGACACCATCGACACGACGGACTGCTTGGACAACCGGGCCGTGGTGGAGGGGGCGACCGGCAGCAGGGACAGCCGCGACAGCTCGACCAGGCAGTCGAGCACGCTGACGCCGAAGTCCGGGTCGGTGCGGGTCAGGGCGCCGCGGTAGTCGGTGAGGACCTTGCGGAGCCGGACCAGGGCGTCGTCGACCTCGCGGAGGTTCGGGCGACTGGCCTTCTCATTGCGGGCGATGGCCCGGACGACGTCCCGGCGCAGGGTGCCCGGCGTGACGGCGACGCCCGGCAGGTGCACCTCGCCGAAGCGGGCCGCGATGCCGCGGAGGGTCGCACGACGCGGGCTGACCACGAGCACGCGCTTGTTCGCCGCGACCAGTCCGCCCAGGGCGTTCACGATCGTCTGGGTGCCGCCGGTGCCGGGCAGGGTCTTCACGACGATGGAGTTGCCGGCCGTGATCTGTGCGATCACGTTCTCCTGCTCGTCGTCGGCGTCGAGCAGGAGTGTGTCCGTCTCCGGGCTGCGCTCGTCCGAGGGGGTCTGCTCGACCGGGTGGTACGACTGCTCGACCTGCCACTTGGCGCTGGGGTTGCCGGCGAGGGCGTCGAGCACGGGGTGTGCCAGGTCGTCGGTGTCCTCGACGAGCCCGGTCGCGACCTCGGCGAACGTCGACACGACCAGTCGGGCGTGGACGGAGAAGCCGGGGATGTGCGCGGTGAGGCCACGGAGGCGGTCGATCACGGGGTTCGGCGTGAACGAGCCGTCCTGCTGCGCGAGGGCGACGAACGACTGCGCGTCGAGTGTCACCCCGAACTGCTCGCGGAGGGCGTCGGACAGGCCCGGGTTCAGGACGGGTTCGCCGAGCAGGCGTACCTCGAAGTCCCGACCGTGACGGCGGATCGCCAGCGGGCGGAGCAGGACGGGCCCGCGGAAGTGGTCGTCGCCGTGCTGCCAGTCGGCGATGCCGATGCCGAGCTTCACGGCGTCGATGCCCCGGACCGTCGCGAGCTCGGTGCCCTTCGCCTCGACGTGCCCGGCGGCGACGCGGGCCGCCCGGAGCGCCACCTCGTCGCGGATCAGGCTGGAGAGCAGGGTCGTCTTGCCGGTGATGAACTGGGCGAGGCCGCCCGGGTGCGTCGTCGACAGCTCGATGCGGCCGCGCGGGTGGTCGGCGAAGTGCACGAGCGGGCTGGTGCCCCCGACGCCGGCGAGCTGCTCGCGCCAGGCGTCCCACGCGGGCTCGGCGGCGTTGCCCGCGGTGAGACGCGGGTCGCCGAGGCTGATCGCGTGCGGGCTGGTGACCTGGAGTTCGGGGCGCAGCGCGGACCGTTCGTCGGGCAGGTCCGTGCCCTCCGTCGCATCGCCGTCGACCGAGGCGTCGTCGTTCGTCACGTCGTCCTCATCGCCGGTCGTCCTGTCCACTCGCCACACACGCCCACTGTAGGCGGAAGCGTCGTGGCACTCCGGCAATGAGCGCGCGGTTCCGGGTTTTCGCCCGGTCACCCCGCCCGCCACACCGCGGCCGGACGCGCGGGTGTGGTACCAACGGTGCATGGCCATCGACGACCGAACCGCTCCGTCCGCCCCTGCCGTCTCCCGGCGTCGATCGGTCCCCGCCGAGATCTCGCGCTCGTGGCTGCTGGTCGCCGGCACCGCCGAGGACCGCTTCGACGGTGCCACCCGGTCCCGCGCCGACCAGGTGATCCTGGACATCGAGGACGCCGTCGACCCCGCTGCGAAGCCCGCCGCCCGGTCCACCGTCGCCGCCTGGCTGGCCGGCTCCGGCGAGGCCTGGGTGCGGGTCAACGACGTCACGACGGACTTCTGGGAGGACGACCTCGAGGAACTGCGCGGCCTGCCGGGTCTGCAGGGCGTGATGCTCGCGAAGACCGAGAGCCCCGCCCAGGTCACCGACACCTGGCACCGTCTCGGCGGTCACACGCCGGTGATCGCCCTGGTCGAGTCCGCGGTCGGCATCGAGGACGCGACGAGCATCGCGAAGGCACAGGGTGCGTTCCGCCTGGCGTTCGGCAGCGGCGACTACCGCCGCGACACCGGCACGAGCGCGGACACCCTGGCCATGGCGTACCCCCGCTCCCGACTGGTCGTGGCGTCCCGCGTCGGTGACCTGCCCGGCCCGATCGACGGCCCGACCGTGGGCTCGTCGCACCCGATCCTCCGCGAGCAGTCGCAGGTCGCGGTGTCGCTCGGCCTGACCGGCAAGCTCTGCCTGGACACCGAGCAGCTGCCCGTGATCAACGAGGTCATCTCCCCCACGCCGACCGACGTCGCCTGGGCGCAGGACTTCCTGGACGACTTCGAAGCCCGCGGGCGCGTCATCCGCGACGGTTCGGACCTGCCGCGCCTGGGTCGCGCGCAAAAGATCCAGCGCCTCGCCCAGGCGTTCGGGGTGGAGCCCCGGTAGGACGGTCCCATGACCTGGTCGAACGTCCCCGGATCCGGACCCGAGCACCACCGCACGCAGCACGACGGCCCCGCACAGCCGTGGGGCCCGGGCGCCCAGCGTGCCACCGACGCCGAGCGCGCCGCGTGGGAGCAGGGGGCGACCTCGCTGTTCCCGCCCGGCAGGATCGCGGATCGGGTGTCCACCGTCCTGCTCCTCGTGGCGGGCGCCGTCCTCACCGCCGTCGCGGCCGTCGCGGGCGTCATCGCGGTCGCGTCCGCCGCGACGTCCTGCGGCACGGATGCGACCTGCAGCGCGGGTGGGCTCGTCGGCGGTGCCGTCCTGGCCGTCGGCGGGGCCTTCGTGGTCGGCGTCGTGACGCTGGTGTTCGCGGTGCGCGCCTGGATCCGCCGTCGGACGTCGTGGTGGATCGCCGGCATCGGCTTCGTCCTGGCCGTCGCGGCGGTCACCTGGGGCACCGTGCTCTTCGTGCACACCCTCGACGACCAGGGCGTCGGCCGGGGCGCCTCCGTCGCGACCGCGCAGCTGCCCCACCACCTGACCGGTCCTCCCCTGGACGCCGGGCCGACCCCCGGGCGCATGCTGGGCGCATGAAGCAACGAGTCATCGGAGACACGTCCGTCAGCGCCATCGGACTCGGCGGCATGCCGATGTCCATCGAGGGGCGGCCGGACGAACGGCGCTCCGTCGCCACCATCCACGCCGCCCTCGAGGCCGGCGTCACCCTCATCGACACCGCCGACGCGTACCACCTGGCCGCGCACGACGAGGTCGGGCACAACGAGGAGCTCATCGCGAAGGCCGTCCGGGAGTACTCGGGCGACACCTCCGCGGTCCTCATCGCCACCAAGGGCGGCCACCTCCGCCCCGAGGCTGGCGCGTGGGCCCAGAACGGCGACCCGGCGTACCTCAAGGAGGCGGCGAAGGCCTCCGCGAAGCGCCTCGGCGTCGACGCGATCGGCCTCTACCAGTTCCACCGCCCGGACCCGGCCGTGCCGTACGCGGACTCGGTCGGGGCACTCGCCGAGCTGCTCGACGAGGGCGTCATCCGGATGGCCGGCATCTCGAACGCCACCGTCGACCAGATCCGGGAGGCCAACGAGGTCCTCGGCGGTCGGCTCGCCTCGGTGCAGAACCGGTTCTCGCCGGTGTTCCGCTCGAGCGAGTCGGAACTCGAGCTCTGCGACGAGATGGGCATCGCGTTCCTGCCGTGGAGCCCCCTCGGTGGCATCGGCGGCGCGGCGGACCTCGGCACCACGGCCGAGGAGTTCGCCTTCCTCGCCCGGGAGCGCGACGTCACCCCGCAGGTCATCGCCCTGGCGTGGGAGCTCGCGAAGAGCGACGTCGTCGTCCCGATCCCGGGAGCGTCCCGCCCGCAGTCGATCCTCGACTCCGTCACGGCGGCGACCGTCAAGCTGCGGCCCGAAGAGGTCGACCGGCTCGACGCGTCACGACCGGACCAGGCGGAGTAGCCGGCCAACGGCACGACGCACCACGGGCCTCCCGGCCGGACAGCCGGGAGGCCCGTGGTGCGTTCAGCGACGCGGGTCGCGTGTCAGGACGCGCAGGTCTTGTCGAAGTCGGTGCCGGCGGTCTGGACCGCGGTGGCGGAGGACTGGAACGCCGACAGGTCGGCGGACTTCGGGTCCTTGGTGATCGCCTCGAGGCGGGTCACCATGTCGCCGTAGGCGCTCTGGAACGCCTCGGCCTTGCCCTTGACCTCGGTGTTCGTCACCGCGGCGACACCGTCGTCGATGCTCGAGTCGAGCTCCTTGAGCTTCGCGACCGCGGCGGACGGGTCCGACTGCAGCTTGGCGGCCTGGGACTGCAGGCCCTCGGCGGCGGAGCGGACCTTGCTCTCGAAGGCCTGGCAGGCGTCGGCCTTGGACTGCGTGCCGGACGCGTCGGCGGCCTCCGTCGGCGCGCTCGACGATCCGCTCGAGTTCGCACCCGTCGTCGCCCCCTGCGACGCCGAGCCCGTCCCCGTCGTGCCGCCACCCGCGGAACAGCCGGTGAGCAGGACCGCGGCGAGTGCGGCGGTGGCGAGGACGGTGAGGTGCTTCGTGGACATGGGATCCCCCGTGAGTTCGCGACGTGTCCCTGATCGGACACGTTCGCGTCCGACAGTACCGACGGCTGCCTCTGGGCGACCGGGCGGGCCCGGCTTCGCGGTTCGACAGCCGCCGGCGGGCGCGTACGGTCGAGGGATGCGTGCCATCACCTTCTCCCAGCCCGGCGACGTCGACGTCCTGACCCTCGGCGACCTGCCCGACCCGGTCCCCGGTGACGGTGAGGTCCTCGTCGAGGTCGCCGCCGCCGGCGTGAACAACGCCGACCTGCAGCAGCGCCAGGGGAACTACCCGCCGCCGCCCGGAGCATCGGACGTGCTCGGGCTCGAGGTGTCCGGCACCGTCCGTGCCCTCGGCACCGGCGCCACGGACTGGGCGGTCGGCGACCGGGTGTGTGCGCTGCTCAGCGGCGGCGGGTACGCCTCGCTCGCCGTGGTCCCGCAGGCGCAGCTGCTGCCGGTGCCGGACGACCTGGACCTGGTGGCGGCCGCCGGGCTGCCCGAGGCGGCCTGCACGGTGTACTCGAACATCGGGATGCTCGCCGGACTGCGACCGGGCCAGACCCTGCTCGTGCACGGCGGGACCGGTGGGATGGGGTCGCACGCGGTGCTCTGGGCGAAGGCCCTCGGCGCGCGGGTGATCGCGACCTCGGGCGGCGAGCGGAAGGTCCGGGCCTCCCGGGAGCTCGGCGCGGACCTGGTGATCGACCACCGGGACGAGGACTTCGTCGAGCGTGCGCTGGCCTTCACGGACGGCGTCGGCGTGGACGTGGTCCTCGACGTCGTGGGCCCGTCGTACCTGCACCGGAACCTCGAGGTCCTCGCGCCGAACGGGCACCTGGCGATCATCGCCGCGGGTGCCGGGGCGGATGCGACCCTGCCGATCGGACAGCTCATGCGGAAGCGCGCGACGGTGAGCGGGACCACGCTCCGGGCTCGTCCCGCTGCCGAGAAGGCCGAGATCGTCGCGGCCGTGCGGCGGGACGTCTGGCCGTTCGTCGAGGACGGACAGGTGCGTCCGGTGATCGATGCCGTGCTGCCGATCGCGGACGCAGCCGAGGCGCACCGCCGGCTCGCCTCCGGCGACGTCATCGGGAAACTCCTGCTGGCCATCTGAGGACATCACATGCGAGATGTCGCCAGGTCGCTGCTCCACCATGGGCGGGTCCGACCCATGCCTGAAGGAGCATCATGTCCCGTCGCACCCTCCGCACCCGTCTCCTCGCATCGGCGCTCACCGCCGCCGCGGTGACCGGAGCCGTCCTCAGCGCCACGCCCGCATCGGCGTCCAACGCGATCATCCCGACCCCCTCCGTCCAGCTTGTCGACAACCGCCCGGTGGTCGAAGGGGTCATCGGGGAGTTCGTGTTCCAGGTCGACCAGCACGACTTCCCGGTCCGCGTGCACGCCGAACCGGGCGACCTGCGCATCACCGACGAGGACGGCACCGAGCTCTGCACGGTCAGCGCTGCCGACTTCGAGCGCGACGACTGCCAGGTCCGTGGCCTCGGCCCCGGCACCCACCAGATCACCGCGACCGTGACCAACCGATGGGGCACGGTGTCGTCGGCACCCGTCGCCCTCGAGTCGTACGCACCTCCGCTTCCTGCGCGCAGCGTCGAGCGGGAAGCGTCCGCCCCGGTCGCCGTCAGCTCGATCCGTACTTCGCCGCTGATGGGTGGCTACGCCGCCATCACGCTCCGGACCACGCCGGGCGCCCACCCGACCAGCGTCGTCATCCGTGACGACCGGCGCGGGCTCGCCGGCGGTGTCGTCTACGGGGAGAAGACGTTCTTCGCCCGTGGGATCGGCTCCGGCACGACGGTCCTGACCGTGACGGTCGACAGCAAGACCGTGCTGCAGTTCCCCGTCACCGTCTGATCACTCCGTCCACCACCGGTGCGTCACGCGCTCAGGCAGCGTGCACGCGTGCCAGGAACGCGCGGAGAGCCGGGTGCTGCGGATCGTCGAGCACCGCGGCGGGAGCGCCCTGCTCGACGACCTCGCCGTGGTGCAGGAACACGATCCGGTCGGCGACGTTGCGCGCGAAGTGCATCTCGTGCGTCGTCATGAGGATCGTCGACCCCTGCTGCTTGAGTTCGGTCACCAGGTCGAGGACCTCACCCACGAGCTGCGGGTCGAGTGCGCTCGTCACCTCGTCGAGCAGGAGCAGCTCCGGGTCCGACGCGATGGCACGGACGATCGCGACGCGCTGCTGCTGCCCGCCGGACAGCCGGTCCGGGAACGCCGCGGCGAAGTCACCGAGACCGATCCGGTCGAGCAGCCGGCGCGCGTTCGCCTCGGCCTCCGGACGGGAGGCGCGGTGCACCTTCCGCGAGGCCAGCGTCACGTTGTCCAGGACGCTCATGTGCGGGAACAGGTTGAACTGTTGGAAGACGACGCCGATCCGGGCGCGTGTGGCGTCCACGTCGACACGGGGGTCCGAGACGTCCTCGCCCTGCAGCAGCACCTGACCGTCGTCGATCCCCTCGAGCAGGTTCACGGTCTTCAGCAGCGTCGACTTGCCGGAGCCGGAGGCCCCGATGACGCAGATGACCTCGTGGCGGTGCACGGCCAGGTCGATGCCACGCAGGACCTCCTGGTCACCGAACGACTTGCGCAGGCCGCGCAGTTCGAGGACGGGAGCGGTCGTGTCGGTCACACCGCGCCTCCGATCTGTTCGCGCTGCTGCTGCTTCCGGGCGATCGCGTCGGTGACCCGGATCAGCGGCAGGCTGATGAGCACGAAGAGCAGGCCCGCCACCAGGTACGGCGTGAAGTTCGTCTGCTCCGCCTGGGCGATCTGGGCGCTGCGGACCGCGTCGACGGCACCGAGGATCGAGACCAGCCCGACGTCCTTCTGCATGGAGACGAAGTCGTTCATGAGCGCCGGCGTGACCTTGCGGATCGCCTGCGGCAGCACGACCAACCGCAGCGTCTGTGCGTGGGACAGGCCGAGCGACCGGGCGGCCAGACGCTGGGACGGGTGCACGGCCTCCATCCCGGCCCGGAGCACCTCGGCGACGTACGACGAGTACGTCAGCACGATCGCGATCGTCCCCCAGAACTCGGGCGCCAGCCGCGGGAAGACGCCGAGACCGGGCAGGCCGAAGCCGACCAGGTACAGCACGATGATGAGCGGCAGGCCGCGGAACAGGTCCGTGTAACCGGTCGCCAGCATCCGCAGGGGGAAGAAGACCGGGTTGCGGAGGCCTCGGACGACGGCGAGCAGGGTGCCGAGCACGGCGACGCCGATGCTGGCGGCGAACAGGATCCGGACGTTCAGCCAGAGGCCGAGCAGGATGTCCGGCAGCGTCTCCCAGGCGACCTGCGGGTCGAAGAACGACTGCTGGACGGCCGCCCACCCGGGGGTGTTGACGATGCCGATCCAGGCCAGCACCACGACCACCAGGGTCGAGACGACGGAGACGGTGACGGACCGGCGTCCGCGCTGCCGACGGTAGAGCTGGCGTTCGCGTTCGACCTGGCTGGGTGCCGGCGTGACCAGCGGCGTGCCGGCCCCTGCGGGCGTCGTCATGCCCGCGTCACTTCAGGACCGGGGTGTTCGTCTCGGAGGACAGCCACTTCGTCTGCAGGTCCTGCAGCGTGCCGTCGCCCTCGAGGGACTTGAGTGCCGCGTCGACCTTCGGCGTGAGCTTCGAGTCCTTCGGCAGGACGATGCCGAACTGGTCGCCGGTGCCGTCGGCCGGGAACTGCGCCGACACCGTGCCGCCCTTCACCTGCGATGCACTGATGTAGAAGGCCGTCGGCAGGTCGGTGACGATGGCGTCGATCTGGCCCGACTGCAGCGCCAGGACGGCGTCGTCGTTGGAGTTGAAGACCTGCGGGGTGACACCGAGCACGTCCTTGACGCTCTGGATGCTCGTCGAGCCGGCCGCGACGCCGATCGTGTCCTTCTTCAGTGCGGCGACGGTGGTGTCATCGGCGGCGTCGGACGCCTTCTTCGTCACGACCGCCTGCGTGGTCGTGTAGTACGCGGACGACATGTCCACGGCCTTCTTGCGCTTGGCGTTGATCGAGAACTGCTGCAGGTTGAGGTCCCAGTCCTTCGCACCCGGCGCGATGGCGCTGTCGAAGGTGCTGCGCTTCCAGACCACGTCGCTCTTGCCGTAGCCCATCTCCTTCGCGACGGCGTAGGCCAGGGCGGCCTCGAAGCCCTTGCCGGACTGCGGCTCGTCGTCCTCGACCCAGGGCGAGTACGCGGGCTGGCCGGTGGCGATCGTGAGCTTGCCGTCGGTCACAGTGCCGGCGGCGTTGTCACCACCACCGGACGAGCAGCCGGCGAGGGCGGTCGCGGCGACGAGGGCCGTGGCGAGGGCGATGGTCAGGCGGAGGGGTCGGGTCACGGTCTGGCCTTCGTCAGAGGGGAACAGGGCAGGTCGAAGTGTACTTCGATGTGGGATACCAGCGCGAAGCGGATGACGCGACGCGACGACCGGTGCCGTCCGCGCGCCGGTTCAGTCGGCGAGGGTGAAGTCCTCGAACGAGAACCCGGGCGACACCAGGCAGCTGAGGAGCACCTCGCCCTCGTGCGGGATCGTCCGCTGCCAGACACCGCCGCGGACGAACGCCTGCGCGTCGTTGACCCGGTCGCGACCGGCGTCCGGCCCGAGGGTGATCCGCGCTCCGGGCTCCGGCTGGTCGCCCGACCCGCCGAGTTCGAGCTCGACGGTGTCGGGTCCGTGCCACATCCAGATCTCGTCGCTCGTGACCCGGTGCCAGGCCGAGGACTCGCCCCGGGGCAGCAGGAAGTGGATGAGCGTCGCGGCGGGACGCTCCCCCGCGGGCGTCTGCACGGTGGCCGGGGAGGTCCAGGTCCGGACGTACCACCCGCCCTCGGGGTGCGGCTCCATGCCGAGGGCACGGGCGCGGGACGGGACGTCGAGCCACTCGACGAGGTCGCCGGTGACGGTCCGGCGTGCGGCCATGCCGGGTCGGGGTGCGGTGTCGGTCATCAGGGCTCCTTGCTGGGGGTGACGGGAGATGTGGTCGTGGGTGCCGCACTGGCGGTGCCGGGCACCGTCCGGGCTGCGTCGGCGGTCCGGACGACCCCGCGGATCACGGTCGCCGCAGCACGTCCGCCGCCGTCCTCGACCAGTTCGGCGAGCGCGTCGGGCACGGTCCGCGAGTCGACGTCGAACACGGCGAGGTCGGCGCGGGCGCCCACGGCCAGGTGTCCGATGCGGTCGGGGCCGACGGCGAGACCCATCGCGTGCGCCCCGCCGAGCGTCGCCGCGGCGAGCAGTCGTTCGTGCAGGTCGCGACCGGTGTAGCCCTGCGCGCGGGCGATCCGGTGCAGTGCGGTGACGTCGGCCATCGGGTCGAGCGACGGCGACGACGACAGGGAGTCGGTGCCGACGGCGATCGGGCTGCCCTCCCGCAGGTAGTCCGCGACGGGTGGCGGGTCGAGTCCGATGACGGCGTTCGACCGTGGGCAGAGCGCGACCGCGGTGCCGCGGGCTCGGAGCAGTGCCCGGTCGGCGGCGGTCATGTACACGCCGTGTGCGATGTGGCAGTCCGGGCCGAGGACGCCGAGCCGGTCGACGAACGACGTCGCGCTCGCGCCGAACCCGAGCGCGCGCATCGCCCGGAAGGACGGCACGTTCGCCAGGTGCCAGTCCGCGCCGTGGCCGACGCCGGCGACGCCCGCCAGCCCGGGGATCGGCTCGACGGCGGTGCGCTCCCCCTCGAACGCGGCTTCGCCGAGGTGCAGGTGCAGGCGCAGTCCCCGCTGCCGCACGATGTCGGGCAGCTCGAGCAGCGGTGCCACGTCGAGCGAGTACGGCGCGTGCGGTGAGAGCCCAGCGCCGGGGGTGGTCGGGATGCGGGCGAGTTCGTCGAGGACCTGGTCGCGTCCGTGCTGCTGCCAGGCGGCGTTCTCCCAGTCCATCACCTCCCAGTAGGCGATCCCACCGAGGCCGGCGTCCTGCAGTGCGGTCGCCGCGTCGAGGTCGGTGACGACGTCGGCGATGCTCGTCACCCCGGCCGCGATCGACTGCACGGCACCGGCCGCGGCTTCGGCCCGCCAGTCGTGCGGTTCGGCGTAGACGGTGTTGAACGCCGACGCCCAGTCCTCGAACCCGTCGTACTGGCCCTGCCCGACACTGGCCATGCCGGTGTACTGCAGGTGCGAGTGTGCGTTGACCAGACCGGGCAACAGCGCGCCACGCCACCGTCGCTCGGTGAACGGGGTGCCGTCGAGCTGGTCCACCACCCACGAGCGCTCGCCGACGTGCAGGATCCGCCCGTCGCGGACGGCCACGGCACCGTCGGCGATCGGCGGTGCGGTCATCGGCACGACGACCCGCGCCGAGTGCACGGTCGTCGCCGACCCGGTCGGCATCGGCGCGCTCACGCCGGGTCCCCGAACCGTCGCGTGCGGACGTCCGGTTCCCGGTCCGCGGGCTGCGCGGCCGGCCAGGTCGTGTCAGCCGAACGGCCGGGAGGCCCGACCACCGTCCCGAACGCGGCGAGCGCCGCGCGGGCGGTCACCGCGTCCACCTCGGGGTCGATCGGCACGACGGCACGCTCGAGCTCGTCCCCGCGCTCGACGAGCATCCGCACCGCCCCGAGCTGCGCCGCGAAGGACAGGTCCATGATCTCGATCGGGTTGCCCTCGGCAGCGGTGATGTTGATGCAGCCCCCGCCGTCGAGCAGGAGCACGTCGGAACCGTCCGGGACGCTCAGACGTTCGACCTTCCGTCCGATCGTCGTGCGGACCGCTCCGGCGGCGAGCGCGTCGTCGACGGCGACCTCCTGGTCGACCCCGCCGGCGACCGCGACGACCGTTCCGGCAGCGCAGGCCCGCAGCACGGCGAGGCTGATCGTGTCCGGCGCCCCGGAGGCACTCATCACGAGGTCGGCGGTGCGGACGGCCTCGGTGAGCGGGGCGACGGCGTACCCGGCGAACAGGGCCTGCAGCGCCCGGACGGGGTCGGGGTCCGCGACGGTGACCCGGAACCCGAGCGCGCGGAGCACCAGGGCGACCCCCTCGCCGACGTGACCGAACCCGGCGACGACGGCCGAGCCTCCCAGCCGGAGCACCGCCGAGGGGTCGTCGAGGCCGTCGAGCAGGTCCAGCGCGGCGAACACGGTCGACTGCCCGGTGCCGTACCGGTTGTCGAAGAACGTCTTGGTGCGGGCGTCGTTGACGGCGACCACCGGGATCCCGAGCTGCCCGCGCGACGCCATGACCCGCAGCGGGCGGAGACCGCTCGTGGTCTCCTCGGCGGCCCCGAGCATCGTCGGCAGCAGGTCCGGGCGGTCCTGGTGCACGAGCCGGATGACGTGCGAGCCGTCGTCGATGAGGACGTGCGGCCGGGTGTCGAGCATCGCGAGCGCCAGGTCCCGCTGTTCCGGCACGGTCGCCGTGCTGCTCGCGTGCACCGGGATGCCCGTGCGGCGGAGCACGTCCGCGACGGCGTCGTCGGCCTCGTCGGCGTGGGCGTAGACGACGACCTCGGCGCCGGCGTCCTGCAGCAGCAGGGCGAGCACCGCGGTCTTCGGCTCCAGGAACAGGCTGACGCCGATGCGTGTGCCGCGCAGCAGACTGCCCTGCCGGAGCTCGTCGGCGACCGCGCGGGCGACCGGCATCGATCGTCGGGCCCAGCGGATGCGGGCCTCGGCGGCGGGGACGTCCTCGGCGGAGCGGCCGGTGGAGACGAGGAACACGTCGTCGGACGTCGTCGGTACGCCGAGCACCCCGGGTCGGGCGAGCGTCGTCGGACCGAACGCGTCCTCGTCGACGGCGGGGACGTGGCGGCCGGCGTCGACCACGAGCAGCGTGGACCCGCGCGGGCGGTCGGCGGCGGCCTGCTCGACCGCGAGGACGGACTCCTCCGGCGTGCCGAGGCACCAGAGCTGGTCGACAGCGGCTGGATCGGCGGCTGGATCGGCGGCCGGGTCCTCGGCCGGCCGGGCACCGAGTCCCACGAGCAGGTCGTGGAGGACTGCCGCGTCTCGGGCGTCGCCGCCGACGATGCGGAAGCGTCGGGCGGCGATGAGCATGTTCGTCACCCGGGCGGTGTGCCGCACGGCGGCGGAGGCCCAGGCCAGCACGGCCGGGTCGACGCGGGCTGTCGGGTCGGCGCGCGGCATGCGCCCATCGTAGGGCGCTCCGGACCGCCTCAGCGCAGCGGGTGTGGCGGCGGGGACCCGGCCCAGGTGCCGAGCTGCGCGAGCTGTCGGGCGTCGATCCGCCGGGCCCGCCGCCGGTAGTGCAGGAGCACACCGACCAGGACGGCCACGCCGATCACGGACACGACCGCGAGCCCGGCGACGTACAACGACGTGACGACGCCGGCGAGGGACGACGGCACGGTCCCGTTCTGCGCCGCCGAGAACGGCGTCCCCGTCAGGACGAACGCCAGCAGGGTCGAGATGGTCGAGTTCGAGTCCCACAGCCCGTGCAGCACCGCGACGACGACGTAGGCGACCAGGATCTGCCACGCCCACCGGAACGTCGGCCGCCCGTGTGCCACGCCGAACAGCACGGACCCGAGGATCGCCGTCCAGAGCACGTGGCCGACCGGGGACAGCACGGCACGCGCGACCTCGGTCTGCAGCAGCGAGGACAGGTCGATGCCGCGGGTGGTGATCGCGGCGTTGAAGGCGTACCCGGCGGACTCGAACGCCGAGAACCCGGCGCCGACGGTCGCCCCGAGGAGCGCCCCCTGCCGCGCGGTCTTCGGTCGGACCCGCCACCCGACCACGACGAGCAGCACCCCCTTGACGAGCTCCTCCACGAAGCCGACGAGCAGGTACAGCCCGGCTCCCGGTCGGAGGTCGGACTCCAGCAGTGACGCCCCGAGGACACCGAGCACCCCGCCCACGAAGAACGCGGTGACGAGCTGCATGGTGCTGATCGTGCCGGTGACCCGCTCGATGACGAACAGCACGACCGTGAAGGGGACCAGGAAGCTGCCGATCAGGATGATCGTCGGCACCAGGTTCGTGTTCTGGGTGGCGATCGTCACGATGATCGTCACGACCCAGAGCAGGAACCCGCCGAGCAGGGTCTTCCACCACCAGCCGTGCCGGTGGTGCGGGTGGGCGCTGCCCTGCGCCTCGGTCTCGATCGTCATGGGGCCATCGTGCTCCCGCGCATGCCGACCCGGTCACCGGGAATACGGAAGGCGCGGCGGACGTAGTGACCGACATGACTGACGAGACGTTCGACAAGGTGACCATGTTCGGCGCGGACTGGTGCCGCGACTGCCGTCGTTCCAAGGCGCTGCTCGACCGCCTGGGCGTGGACTACGAGTACGTCGACGTCGAGGCCGACCTGTCGGCAGCGGACCGGGCCGAGGCGATCAGCGGCCGCAAGAACATCCCCGTCGTCGTGCTGCCGAACGGCAAGCACTTCGTCGAGCCGTCCGACGCCGAACTGCAGGGTGAGCTGGAGTCATCGGGCGCGCTCTGAGCACCCGCCGCGGCTGGCGTCCTGGTGGATGGCGACCGTTCCTGATGACACCCTGAGACGATCCGGTGTTCAATCGGGCTCCGGCCCTGAGCGCGGTGATCTGCCGCACCCTCGGACCGGCCGCAGAACAAGGAGAACACCATGGGCGTACTCGGCCTCATCATCAGCCTCATCGTCATCGGCCTCATCGCCGGTGCCCTCGCCCGACTGATCATCCCCGGTAAGCAGAACATGTCGATCCTGATGACCATCGTCCTCGGCATCGTCGGCTCGTTCGTGGGTGGCCTGCTCGGCTTCCTCATCTTCCAGCATGACCCGACGGACGGCTTCTTCCAGCCGGCCGGCATCATCGGCTCGATCATCGGCGCCGTCATCGTGCTGTTCCTCTACACGCGCTTCGCGGGTCGCGGCGCCCGCCGCTGACGCACGGAACGTCACGACGGGAGGCCCGGTACCAGCTGGTACCGGGCCTCCCGTCGTCTGTTCGCCAGCACGTCCCCCGTCGTCCGGACGCCGCGCAGCACGCGGCGCGTACCGTCCACGTCATGACTGACGAGAACGACACCCGTCGCCCGGAGCAGGACGCAGCGCGACTCGGGCTGGTCGTGGTCGGCGAGGCCTCGGCGCTGCAGTCCGGTGACGAGCAGGCGCTGGACGCGAGCGAGGCGAACATCCGCGACGCTGTCGACGAGCTGGTCGACGTGCCGCTCACCCCGCGCCAGGAAGAGGTCGTCGAGCGGCTCGCGCAGGCCGGCGGGACCCTGACGGCGGGCCTCAGCGGTGCGCTGGCGGCCCAGACCGGGCACCCGGTTGAGGACGTCCTCGAGGGCGCGGCCCGCAGCATCGTCTGGCAGGAGCGTCTCGCCAGCGAGGGCGCCCAGGGCCAGGACGGCAGCCGACCGGACGATGGGCGTCAGGGCGCTGGGCACCCGGACTCCGACCGTGACCGTCGCGACGACCGCGACCAGGCCTGACCGTCCCGCCAACCTGACCCACCGACAGACGGTCACGCCGTCGCGTGCCACCACTCGTCGAACGGCGTCGCGGGCACCTGGCGCTTGTGCTCCGTCGCGCGGTAGCGGGCCTCGATCGCCTCGGCGACCTCGACCGGGACGTCGTGGCCCTGCAGGTAGGCGTCGAGCTCGGCGTAGGTGAGGCCGAGGTTCGCCTCGTCCGTCTGGCCGGGCAGGTCGTCGAGCAGGTCCGCGGTCGGTGCCTTCTCGTACAGCCGGGCCGGTGCGCCGAGGTGCTCGAGCAGCTGGCGCCCCTGGCTCTTCGTCAGGCCGGTCAGCGGGGTGAGGTCGACGCCGCCGTCGCCGTACTTCGTGAAGAAGCCGGTCACCGCCTCGGCCGCGTGGTCCGTGCCGACGACCAGGTACCCGCGCTGCCCGGCCACGGCGTACTGCGCGACCATCCGCATCCGGGCCTTGACGTTGCCCTTGACGAAGTCGCTCAGCGGCACGCCGGCGTCCGCGGTGTCCTGGACGACCCCGTCGACCCCGTGCTCGATGTTGACGACGATGCCCGGGTCGGCGGCGATGAACTGCAGCGCGAGCTGCGCGTCGTCCTCGTCGGCCTGCACGCGGTACGGCATCCGCACGGTGGTGAACTCGGCCGCGTGGCCCTCGGCGCGGAGCGACTCGATCGCGAGCTGCGTGAGGCGACCGGCCAGGGTGGAGTCCTGCCCGCCACTGACGGCGAGGACGTAGCCCTTCGCGCCGGTGGTCAGCAGGTAGTCGCGCAGGAAGCCCACGCGCCGGGCGACCTCCTGCTCGGGGTCGATGGTCGGCTGGACGTTGAGGTCCGCGGCGATGGCGGCTTGGAGTTCTCGCACTCCCCCAGTATCCGCCCGCACCACCGTCATGCGCACGGGTTCTCGGCACCTGCTCGGATCGGATCAGGACGCTGGCGACGGGTACGTGGTCACTGCTGTTGCACGGAGAAGACGTTGCCGGCGGGGTCCGCGAACCAGGCGATGTCCGGCCCCATGGCACGGGACCGGCCGCGGAGGACCTGCCGCTCGTCCGCCCACTGTCCGCCGTCGGTCGGGTGGACACCGAGAGCGGCCAGGTCGTCGAGCGCGGTGTCGATGTCGTCCACGACGAAGTTCAGCACCGTGAACGTCGCCGGAGTGTGGTCCGGTTTGCCGTAGACCAGGACGGGGACGTCGGAGCCGGGCAGCAGGAGCTGCATCATCTGGCCGGCGACGAGGACACGGACGTCGATCCCGAGGACGCCGGCGTAGAAGGCCACGGCAGCGTCGACGTCGTCCACGCTGAATCCGCTGTAGGCGCTGGCGGGTTGGAACACGGGGGCCTCCTCGTCCGGGTGCAGCAAGTGTGCACCCGCGGGCCCGCCACGTCGACAGTGCCCCTGGAGGGACTCGAACCCCCAACCCTTTCCTTAGGACGGAACTGCTCTTCCATTGAGCTACAGAGGCCGGCTCGACCACTCTAGCGGGAGCCGCAGAACGCTCCCGCTGGTGCAGTCGGCAACAGACTCTGGACGCACGGCACTCTCCCAGCTAGCGTCAGCCGTGGCCCCCGGTCGGGGGCAGCCCCGGACCGAAGGACCCGCATGACCCTCCCCTCCCCCGCGCGCCGTTCCGCCGCGGTCGCCGCCGTCACCGCGGCCGCGCTCGCCGGTGCCCTGCTCAGCGGCACGGCGGCGAACGCCACCACGACCGCAGCCACCACGACGAGCAGCAGCAGTGCGACCAGCCGCGCCGACCGACACCTGACGCCCCGTACACACTTCACGATGGCGCCGGACGGCTCGTCGGGGAAGACCGAGGGCGGCGAGGGCATCCCGAACATCGACTCCGTGAAGAAGACGATCGCGGCGTACTACGGCGACCCCGGCACCGGCATCGCGGACAAGACGGACAGCCCGTACATCCGCGAGATGCGCTCGATCGTCGCGAAGCAGACCCGCTCCCTGCAGAAGACCTACGACCGCGCGGTCCGGCGTCACGAGAAGCCGGCGATCGTCCTCGACACCGACGACACCACGCTCGAGACCTACGACATGGAGGTCGCGGACATGCACTTCGTGTTCGACCCGGCCGAGCAGGACGTCTGGGTGCAGGACCAGCGCTTCCCGGCGACCCCGTCGATGGTGGGCTTCGTCGCCGCCGCGCAGAAGGTCGGCTTCACCGTGTTCGGGCTGACCGGTCGGAACGACGACCAGAAGGCCGCGACGCTCGCCAACCTGGCGAAGGTCGGGTACTCGGGCTTCACCGACGACCACTTCTTCACGAAGTGGACCGGCAAGGGTGCATCGCAGCAGCCGAGCTACGTCACGTGTGCGACGGCGAAGTGCACGACGGTCGAGTACAAGGCCCTCACCCGCAAGCACATCGAGCAGGACCTGGGCTACGACATCGCGCTGAACGTCGGCGACCAGTGGTCCGACCTGCAGGGCGGCTTCGCCGACGCGACCCTGAAGCTGCCGAACCCGACCTACTACCTGCCCTCCGCGAACCTGCCGGGTGTCCGTGAGCCGAAGCTCGCCCCACAGACGCGCTTCCGCATGGCTGCGGACGGTTCGTCCGGCCGCACGCAGGGCGGCGAGGGCATCCCGAACATCGACTCGGTCAAGGCGACGATCGCTACGTACTCCGGCGACCCCGGTACCGGCATCGCGAACAAGACGGACAGCCCGTACATCCGCGAGATGCGGTCGATCGTCGCGCGCCAGATCCCCCAGGTCGCCGCCGCGTGCACCGCGGCCGACCGTCGCCACCGCAACCCGGCGATCGTCCTGGACGCCGACGACACGACCCTCTGGACCTACGACATGGAGGTCGCGGACATGCACTTCGTGTTCGACCCGGCCGAGCAGGACGTCTGGGTGCAGGACGAGCGGTTCCCGGCCACGCCCTCGATGACGAACCTGGTGTCCGTCGCCGAGCGCTCCGGCTGCACGGTCATCGGTCTCACCGGACGAAACGAGGCACAGCAGACCGCCACGATCGACAACCTGCACAGGGTGGGCTTCCCCCAGTTCGCCGCTGAACAGGACGGACATCGCACCTACTTCACGAAGTGGACCGGCACCGGTACCTCGCAGCAGCCGTCCTACGTGCACTGCGCGACGGTCAAGTGCACGACGATCGAGTACAAGTCGCAGACCCGCGCGTTCATCGAGTCGCGAGCCGGTGGCAGCTACGACATCGTCGCGAACGTCGGTGACCAGTACAGCGACCTGATCGGCGGTTCCGCCGACCGGTCCGTGAAGCTACCGAACCCGACGTACTACCTGCCCTAGCAGGCAGAGCCCTGCCGTAGCAGGCAGAGCCCCGCCGGAGCAGGCAGACGACGGACGGGAGGCCCGTGGCGACCCCGCCACGAGCCTCCCGTCCGTCCTGGTGCGCGCCCGGCGGAAGCAGTCGCGCCGACGGTCAGCGGAGGATGCCCAGGCTCCTGGCCTCGGACACCGCGGCCGTGCGTGAACTCACCCCGAGCTTCGAGAACACGTGCACCAGGTGCGACTTCACGGTGGCGTCGGTGATGTGCAGCCGCGCCGCCACGTCGCCGTTCGAGGCACCGCCGGCGACGAGCTGCATGACCTCGATCTCCCGTACGGACAGGCTCACCCGCGGTGCCCGCATCCGCGCCAGCAGACGACCGGCGATCGCCGGTGCGAGGGCGCTCTCGCCGGCGGCGGCAGCCCGGACGGCGGCGAGGAGTTCCTCCGGCGGCGCGTCCTTGAGGAGGTACCCGCTGGCCCCGGCCTCGACCGCGCTCAGGATGTCCCCGTCGCTGTCGTAGTTCGTGAGGACCAGGACGTACGGCGGAGCGTCCGCTGCCCGGATCGCGCGCGTGGCATCGGCTCCGGAGCGGCCCGCGCCGAACTGCAGGTCCGTCAGCACGAGGTCGGGGTCGGTGGAGGTGGCGAGGACGACGGCCTCGTCCGCGGTCGCTGCCTCGCCGACGACCTCGATGCCGTCGTCGTTGTCGAGCAGTGCCCGGAGTCCAGCGCGGACGACGGGGTGGTCGTCGGCGATCACGACCCGGATCATGCGGCGCCCCGGTCGACGACCGCGGTGACGGTGGTGCCCCGGCCAGGTGCGCTGTCGACGGTGAGTCCGCCGCCGAGCTGTTCGACGCGCTCGGCCATCGCGCGGAGGCCGAACGAGTCAGAGGTGGCGGTGTCGAGGCCGACGCGGTCCCGGTCGAACCCGACGCCGTCGTCGTGCACCACCAGGGTCGCCTCGGTCGGGGAGAGGGTCAGGCCGATGTCGACGGTCGTGGCACCGGCGTGCTGCGCGACGTTCGCCACGGCTCCCTGGGCGATGCGCAGCAGGGCGGTCTGGACGTCCATCGTCAGGTCCGCGCCTGCGGTCGGGACGGAGACCTCGATGCGGAGGCCGTCACGTCGCCACTGCTGGCTGAGGCGACCGAGCGCGGCGGCGAGGCCGGCGTCGAGGGACGGTGGAGCGAGTTCGCGGATGAACCGACGGGTGTCGGCCAGGCCGTCGGCCGCGGTGGACCGGGCGAGGCGGATGTGGTCGATGCCCGGCCGCTCACCGTCGGCGGCTTCGGCCGCGTGCAGCAGCATCTGGATGCTCGAGAGCCCTTGCGCGACGGTGTCGTGGATCTCCCGTGCGAGACGGGCCCGCTCGGTGAGCACCCCCTGCTGCCGTTCGGTCGCCGCCAGCAGGTCCCGGGTCGCGAGCAGCTCCGCGACGAGAGCCTCGCGCTCGGCGGCTTCACGGGCGAGGGCCCGGTAGCCGAGGCCGATGAGCAGCGCGACGCCGGCACCGACCAGCGGGCCGATCACTCCGCCCACCGTGAAGCCGCCGTGCACGCCGAGCGCGACGATCGAGATCGCGGTCGCGACCACGACGGCCACCGGCCCGACGATCCGGGGCAGGACGTGCAGGTAGAGGAAGAACAGCGGGAAGACCAGGTACGCCGCCTCGGGCACGAGGACGAGCAGCGCGACCCACACCGTCGTCAGCGCCGCGATCCACAGCGCTCCCACGAGTGCTCGGCGTGGTCCCCGCACGGTGGCGACCCTGGCACCGAGCACGTAGAGCACTGCGAACAGTGCGGCCAGGCCGGACTCCGCCCACACGGTGTCGTCCTGCACGACGACGACCCGGACGACGACGAGCGCGAGCAGCGCGGCGAACAGCACGTGCAGTCCGGTGCGCAGCCCGACGAAGACGGGCGTGAGGGTGCTGTGAGGCATGTCCGTTGCAGCGTACGGCCGGCGGGCACACGGCGGATCAACCAGAAGTCGTACCCGAGGAGTCGACCTCTCGTCGATGGCACCGGACCGGACCCCGGCGAGGCTGGTCGGGACGACGGGGAACGCCCCCGACGTCGGGAAGGAACCATCGTGTTCGTCGCTTGGCGTGACCTCCGGTCCGCCCGTGGCCGGTTCGTGCTGATCGGGTCCGTCGTGGCCCTGATCACCCTGCTGGTCGGGTTCCTCGCCGGGCTGACCGGCGGGCTCGCCACCCAGGACGTGTCCGCCGTCCTCGGGCTCCCCGGGGACCGGCTCGTCCTCCAGCAGCCGGTGGACGGCAAGCCGTCGTTCTCGGAGTCCTCGATCGGCACGTCGACCGTGGCCGCGTGGCGGGACACCGCTGGCGTGGACGGGGTCACCCCGGTCGGGATCGCCCAAAACCGGGCAACGGGTGCGCGGGGGTCGTCCGCCGTCGCGGTCGCCCTCTTCGGTGTCCCGCACGGCGCCCCCAGGTCCGTGACCACCGACCTGGCGCCCGCGACCGACGACACCGTCGGGCTGTCCGCCGGCGCCGCGGCCGACCTCCACGTGGGCGTCGGGGACCGCGTCACGATCACCGGCACCACCTACCGCGTCGCCACCGTCGGCGGCGACGCCTGGTACAGCCACACGCCGGTCGTGGCGCTCTCCCCCGACGCCTGGGCGCAGGCCGACCGCCGACTCGGTGGCGACGGGACCGCCACGGTGCTCGCCGTCTCCGGGACACCGGACTGGGCGGCTGCCGCGGCCCGCACCCACACCGCGGCCGCCTCGCCGCTGATGAGTCTGCCGGCCCTCCAGACCTTCACGTCCGAGGTGGGCTCGCTCGGGCTGATGATCGTCATGCTCTTCGGCGTCTCCGCCCTCGTCGTCGGTGCGTTCTTCACGGTCTGGACCATGCAGCGTTCAGCCGACATCGCCGTCCTCAAGGCGCTCGGGGCCTCCGACGCCTCCCTCGTCCGCGACGCCCTCGGCCAGGCACTCGTCGTCCTGGTCGTCGGCATCGGCGTCGGCATCGGCCTGGTGTCCGTCCTCGGGGCGCTCGCCGGCGGGACCCTGCCGTTCCTGCTCAGCCCACTCACCACCGTCCTGCCGGCGAGCGTGATGGTCGTCCTCGGACTCGCCGGCGCCGCCGTCGCGCTCCGCACCGTCACCCGCGCCGACCCCCTCACCGCCCTCGGGAGCAACCGATGATCCGACTCGACGACGTCACCCTCACCTACCCGGACGGCGACTCCCGCACCACCGCCGTCGACCACGTCTCACTGTCGGCGCCGGACGGGGTCGTCACCGGCATCACCGGCCCGTCCGGCTCCGGCAAGTCGTCCCTCCTCGCCGTGGCCGCGACCCTGATCCGACCCGACTCCGGGCACGTGTGGATCGACGACGTCGACGCGGCCGCCCTCACCCGGAACGAGGCCACGGCGCTGCGGCGTACCGAGATCGGGATCGTGTTCCAACAGTCGAACCTCGTGCCCGCCCTCACCGCGCGCGAGCAGCTGCTCGTGATGGCCGAGCTCGACGGCGACGGACACCGACGTCGTGCCGCTGTCCGCCGCCGTGCTGACGAGTTGCTCGACGCGGTCGGACTCGCGCAGCACGCCCGGAAGCGTCCCGCGCAGCTCTCTGGCGGCCAGAGGCAACGTGTCGCGATCGCCCGGGCGCTGGTGAACGAACCCTCCGTCCTGCTCGTCGACGAGCCGACCAGCGCACTCGACCAGGAGCGGGGCGCGGCGATCATGGCGCTCATCGCGCAGCTCACGCACGAACAGTGCACCGCCA
Source organism: Curtobacterium sp. APC 4022 (assembly GCF_030407555.1). NCBI lineage: Bacteria > Bacillati > Actinomycetota > Actinomycetes > Micrococcales > Microbacteriaceae > Curtobacterium > Curtobacterium sp. APC 4022. The sequence goes on along the minus strand of NZ_JASDDD010000012.1, from coordinate 26,379 downwards.
CGCTGCTCGTCACCCACGACCTCGGCCACCGCGGCACCCTCGACGGACTCGTCACCCTGGTCGACGGCAGCATCACGGACGGCGGCCGGCCCGTGCCGAGTCCTGTCGAGGCGACCGTCTCGCGCTGAGTCGTCGGGCAAGCGCTGCGTCGTCCTGCACGCGCGGCGCCGTCCGT
>NZ_JASDDD010000012.1:0-26105 GCF_030407555.1 Curtobacterium sp. APC 4022 | reverse complement strand
GAGTCCTGTCGAGGCGACCGTCTCGCGCTGAGTCGTCGGGCAAGCGCTGCGTCGTCCTGCACGCGCGGCGCCGTCCGTCGGACGGGTGGCCGCGTCAGCCGGTCGGGCGCCGGCGCAGGAGACAGACGACGAACACCAGCGCACCCCAGATGACAGCAGCGAGCACCGGCAGGAGTGCTCCGGTGGAACCAGCCGCGCTGAGTACCATCGTGACCCACACGGCGGCGATGCTCCCGGTGAAGGCCGAGACGATGCCGATGGTGGCGGCGGTCTGCAACGTCGTCGCGTCACTGGCGAGCGTGATCGACAGGACGGAGCAGATGAGCGCACCGGCCACGCCGGGCACCAGCATCGACCAGAAGGCGAAAGCCGTTGAACCCCATCCGTCGACGACGCCAGCGCCGCTCCAGTGCATCGGCACGCGCACCGGCGCGTCCGCCCAAGCAAGACGAACCACCGTGAGGACCACGGGAGGGACCCAGGACATCACCGCGGCGACGGCCAGGGCCGGGCTCACCGACCTCGCCGGACGGCCGAGCGATGCCGATGGCCGCACAGTGCGATCCTGCGCCGTCATGGATGGTGGACGGACACACGAGACGCTGCACGGTTCGCGGCGAATATCATCCAGACGAGTTCACCGGCGAAAGCCACGGCCGCCACCACCATCATCGCGGTCCCGGTCTTGGTGTCCGCGAGGGAGACGATCAACGCGACCACGATGACCGCGGTTCCCGTCAGGGCAGCCGGGACTGCGGCGCGATGCCCGACACGCCAGGCGGTCTCACCTCGCTGTGTCGCTGGGATGCGGAGTCCGATCCCGTGGTTCGGTTTGATCCAGCCCTTCGCGCAGACGAGGACCATCACCAGTACGAGGACTGAGACCACGGACCAGATGATCATGCTGTGCTCCTTTCACGTGCGACGTCGGCGCCGGCGAGGCGGTCGGCAACGGATTGTCCAGTCGGAGGCACGAGGCCGTAGGAGGCGACGACGGCTGTCCCGACCATCACCAGCGCGAACGACCACAGGCCCATGATGACCGCGATGCCAGCATGCAGGATGATCACACCGATCAGTCCGTACCGCTTGAAACGATGCGGCAGCAGGAATGCCACGGCGATACAGCACTCCCCGACGATGGTTCCCCAGGTGAGGAGAGCAGTACCGAGCGGGTGGGCGGTGACCGCGGTGATGACTGCACCTATGAGGCCGACACCTCCGAACATCGGGTCACGGACGATGTAGTACATCGCCGATCCGTTGGACCAGTCCGGCACCGCCAGCTTCGCGAGTCCGCTCTCGAAGTAGATGCCAGCGAGTTGGAGGCAGAGCGCGATCGAGGCTGCGTACCCGATCGCGGTCAGGACTGGCCGAGGTGTCGGCCCCGCGGGGATCCACGCGACCACTCGCCCGTTCGGCACGAGGACACCGATCAGGAGCGCGCAGCTGAAGACCGCGACCGCCTCGCCGCCGTCGGGCAGCGAGAGCGACACGGCCATCGAGATGGCTACCCACGCGTGCAGGATGCTCGTCCACCGGGGCGAGATGCCACTGATGACGAGGACACACACAGCGATCGCGATCCAGCGACCGGTCTCGTTGGGGGTGCTGGAACCGAGACAGAACAACGAGATGCCCCTCGGGCCGGCGCAGTACATCTCGGGCGAACGGCCGAGTACATCGGCAGTGAGGTTCGGCCAGCTCGTCATCGCAAGCGTCATCAGCTGTGCGAGCGCGATGATGGAGCGGCCCACTTGGGGCCGGACGGACTGGCCGTCGAATCGGTCGAGATTGCGGGCGAGCGTGTTGAAGACGTCCCGCAGATCCTGGACGGGCTTCATCTCGGGCACTCGACTTCCACGTCGGCGTACCGAGCGACCCGCACCGACTCCGGTACCGAGCCTCGGTAGGCCCACTTCACCGGCTCCTGCTGGACGATGCGGAACGAGCCGCAGAAGTGGTGCGTGTTGGTCTCGTTCGTCACCGTGACGAGCTTCCCGCCCGACGTGTCGAGGCATGCGGTGAGGTAGTCCTGGCAGGCGGTGAACCTGGGCACTGCAGCGGCGATGATCGCCAGTTCGGTGCTCTGCGCGCGTTGGTTCCGACTCAGGCCGAAGCCGTTCGCGGCATTGCTCTGCGGGAGCGAATCGGCGCGTTCCCAGACGCCGGTCGGGGACTTCTCGTACGGAACGAGCGTCACGCCCTCGGGGCTCTTCGTGAAGAAGGCCCAGCCTTGCGGGACGAGCACTTGCAGCGCCTGCCGTGGGCCGCCGTTCTCGACGCCGGCCAAGACGTTCGCGGACCAGGACGCCGTAACCGTGAGCGCCAGGAACCCGCACACGACCGCCATGGCGATGCCGAACGTTCGGCGGGCGGGACGCCCCGTCTCGGTCGAGGCGAGGCGTCCCGTCGTGTTGCGTTGGAGCATGCCGACTACAGCGATGCCCAGGAGCTGGCGTATCCCTCGCGTGCGATCGCGGAGGAGTCCCCTGGCTTCTGGTAAGCGAAGACCGCCAGCGCCGCCACCACGCCGATGACGCTGACAGCGAGAGACGCCGTGAGGGCGACCTGGACGCTGACGACGTAGTTCGAGAAGGCGTACACCTGCCCGTTGGCGGTTGCCGCGGTCGACGCCGCACGAACGGTCTTCTGCGACACCTGGTACCTTGCCGCGACTGCTTCCACGTCCTTGCTGAAGGCCCTGATCGACGCTTCCGCCTTGTACGGGTCACCGGCCTGAGCCTCCGCCGTCACGCGGCTGTGGAATGCCGGGTCGACGGACTCGAGATCGGAGAGCAGACGATCCGTCACCGAGGCTGGGGCCTCTGCGACCGTGGTGATGTTCATCTGCTTCAGGAGCTCCGGCTGCTCCGTCGCGATGGCTCCACGGCCGAACACGAGGAAGTCCACGATGTCGCGGTCGGAGTAGTGGAGCGAGCCCGTCGTGGCGGAGGCCACGGTGCGGGCTGCCGGTGCGGTGTCAGCCGCCGTGGCTGGTGCCGCCGAGATCGTCGTCGCAGCGACGAGAGCCGCGGCAGTCGACAACGTGATCATGGTGCGTGAGATCTTCATGGTTTCCCCTCGAATCCATGAGGTGCAGCGATGGTTCTGTCCCCAGTCGCGACATTGCAACCCCACGAACACGGTACATCTCCTTGTACCGAAGCGGAACCACCTGTCTACTGTGGTTCGTGCGCAGATCTGCGGTGGACGGCTGCCGGTGAGCAGGACGCCAGCGCGGGTCGGTACAGGCTCGAGAACCCCCGGCGGGAGGAGAACACATGTCCGGTGAGCAGCACGTGACACTCGCGCGAGGTCACCGGACACCCTTCTGGGTCCTCCTGACGACCTTCCTCGTCGTGAGTTCCGGAGGTGCTTGGCTGGTCGCGCTTCCGCTCTGGACGAGCAGCGCCGGTCTCGCGTCACCCGTGGCTCCGCTTCTCCTGCCGGCGATCATGTACACGCCTGCGGCTGCAGTGTTCGTGGTGGCATCGGTGCAATGGCAGCGACCTGGCGCAACCGCTCGCGAGTTGGGCATGTGGCCGCTGCGCCCCGTGAAACGCGTCCTGGGGCTGACGATCATCGCCGTCGCTGGCGCCCCGTTGCTGATCGCGATCGGAGTGTTCATCGCAGCAGGTTTCGGGTGGGTCCGTCTCGACCTGGTGCACTTGTCAGGGTTCCGCGAGACCCTCCGCGCCGCTGCAGGCCGAGCCGCCGACGCTGCGCCGCTGCAACTGATCGCGATCGTTCAGTTGGTGAGCATCCCGGTCGGCGCCCTGTTAAACGGACTCCTCACGTTCGGCGAGGAAGTCGGGTGGCGCGGCTGGCTCCTCCCACGGCTGCGATCCCGGATCGGGACGTGGCCTTCGCTCGTCTTGAGCGGGGCGATCTGGGGTCTGTGGCACAGCCCGCTCATCCTGCTCGGGTACAACTTCGGACAGCCGAACGTCTTCGGGGTCTTCCTCATGGTCGTCGGTTCCGTGTCCATCGGGATCCTCTTCGGTTGGTTGCGCCTCCGCAGCGGTTCGGTGTGGCCGTCCGTCTTCGCTCACGGTGCCCTCAACGCCAGCGCCAACCTGGTGGTGCTGTTCTCTTCCGCAGGTGATCGGGTCGACCCGGTACTCGCCGGGCCACTCGGAGCGGGTACCTGGATCGCCGCCGCCATCGTGATCACGGCACTCGTCATCGTGGGACAGTTCGCGCCCGCTCGCCTGGAGCCGATCCCGAGCCCGTCATCCCGGACCTCCGGTTCCGCGCTTCGGGCGCAGCGCGATCAGGTCGACGGCTGACCCTGCTGACGGTCGACAGGAATGCGCCAGGAAGGTCGTCCAGAGACCGAGGTGGTCATCTTGTTCCCCGGGACACGCGCGTCACGACCGCCCGTAGGAGCGCAGCCGCAGACTGTTCGAGACGACCAGCGTGGAGGAGAGTGCCATCGCTGCCGCCGCGATGAGCGGGTTGAGCAGGCCGGCCGCGGCGAGTGGGATCGCCGCGATGTTGTAGCCGAACGCCCAGACCAGGTTGACCCGGATGGTGCGGAGCGTCCTGCGGGAGAGCTGCACGGCGTCGACGACTGCGCGGAGGTCCTCGCGGACGATGATGACGTCGGCGGCCTTCATGGCGATGTCGGTGCCCTGGACGACGGCGATGCCGAGGGTCGCGGTGGCGAGCGCCGCGGAGTCGTTGACACCGTCGCCGACCATCGCGACGTGGTGTCCGTCCGCCTGCATCCGTTCGACGTGTCCGGCCTTCTCGTCGGGCAGGACACGGGCGATCACCTCGTCGACACCGACTTCCGCTCCGACGGCCGCGGCGGTGGCCTCCGAGTCGCCGGAGAGCAGGACGGTGCGGAGCCCGAGCGCCCGCAGTTGCGTGACGGCCTCGACGGCGCCGGGCCGGAGCATGTCCTGCACGGTGAGGACCGCAGCGACCTCGCCGTCGAGGGCGAGCAGCACCACGGTCGCGCCGGACGCTTCCCGTTCTGCAGCGACGGCAGTGACGCGGTCGCCGACGACCACTCCGGTGCCCTCCAGGAGCGCACGCCGGCCGATGACGCAGCGCCGGCCGCCGACGGATCCGGAGGCGCCGAGGCCCGCGTGCGCGACGAAGTCCTCGACGGGCCCCGGTGCGCCGACCCGTGCGCTGGCCGCGGCGGCGACGGCCTTGCCGATCGGGTGTTCGGACGCCGCTTCGAGGGCGCCGGCGGTCGTGAGCGCGGAGTCGGCGTCCGTGCTGAACGTGTCGATGGCGGTGAGGGTCATCCGACCCGTGGTCAGGGTGCCGGTCTTGTCGAACACGACGGTGTCGACACGGCCGCTCGCTTCCAGGGCATCGGGGCCCTTGATGAGGACACCGAGCTGGCCGCCGCGGCCGACGCCGACCATGAGCGCTGTGGGCGTGGCGAGGCCGAGCGCGCAGGGACAGGCGATGATGAGGACGGCGACGCCGTTGGCGATGGCGGTCGCAGCGGGTGCGCCGCTGGTCAGCCAACCGGCGGCGACGAGGACGGCGATGCCGATGACGACGGGCACGAACACGCTCGTGACGCGGTCAACGGTCCGCTGTACCGCGGCCTTCCGGCGTTGCGCGTCGTCGGCGACCGCCGCCATCTGCGCCAGGCGGGTCCGGGTGCCGACCGCGTCGGCACGGACGACGAGCCGGCCGTCCTGGACGAGGGTGCCACCGACGATCCGGTCACCGGCGGCGGTCTCGACCGGGACGGACTCACCGGTCATGGCGGACGTGTCGACGCTGGCGGCACCGTCCGTCACGGTACCGTCGACGGGGACCCGGCCGCCGGGGCGCACGACGACGTGGTCGCCGACGCGGACGGCGCCGAGTGGCGTCGTGCGCTCCTCGCCGTCGACGAGGACCTGCGCTTCGGTGACGCCGAGGTCGCCGATGGCTTCGAGGACGTCAGCGGCGCGTCGGCGGCTGCGGCTCTCGAAGTAGCGGCCGGCGAGTTGGAACGTCACCATGCCGGCCGCGACGTCGAGGTAGATCGAGTCGGCCCCCGCGGGGGTCGTGCCGAAGCCGAGCCAGTAGCCCGGGGTGGTGGCCGGGTCGACGAACAGGGTCCAGAGCGCCCACCCGAACGAGACGACGGCCCCGAGCGAGACGAGCGTGTCCATGCTCGTGCTGCGGTGTCGCAGCCCGCGGAGCGTCGCCCGGTGGAACGGCCATGCCGCCCACGTGACGATCGGGACCGCGAGGAGAACGCAGAGCGCTTGCCAACCCGGGAACCGCCAGGCGGGCACGAGGGCGAGGATGATCGTGACGTCGCACAGCGGGATCGTCAGCAGCGCCGCGACGGTCAGGCGTCGGCGGAGCGTCGTCGTCCGGGTCTCCGCGGCTCGAGCGCTCCACGCGTCGTCGCCGGGCATGTGCACGGCGGCGGTGTAGCCGGCGCGCTCGACCTGGGCGATCGCGACCGGGGCGTCGGCGGGTCCGAGCCCGCTGACGGTGGCGCGTTCGGTGGCGAAGTTGACGGAGGCGGTGACCCCGTCGAGCTTGCCCAGCTTGCGCTCGATGGCGTTGGCGCAGGCGGAGCAGGTCATCCCGCCGATGTCGAGCTCGAGGCGCTCTCCGACGAGGGGCGATGTGGTCGTGGTCACGGTTGCTCCCGGTGATCGGTGACGATCAGCGTCGGCCGGCCGTCAGCGGGCTCGCGATCGGTGGACGGGCCCGCGTCGTCGCGGGTGGTGAGTCGGCCGAGCATGGCGTTGTACTGCTCGTGGTCGTCGTCGAGGCCCCGGTCGGCGTGCCGGTCGGTGCGCTTCGCCTGCCGGGCGTCCTGCTTCGCCCACTGGGTGACGAGGGCGATGACGACCACGATGAGCGGCAGCTCGCCGGCAGCCCAGGCGATGCCGCCGGCGACGTACTGGTCGTGGGCGAGGCTGCCGATCCAGGGGACGTCGAGGTACTGGAAGTACGTCCCGGCGAGGAGGTCGGTGCTGGTCATCACGACCACGCCGAAGAACGCGTGGAACGGCATCGCGGCGAGCACCAGCCCGAGTTTGCCGATGTGCGGCAGCGGACGCGGCGGCGCATCGACGCCGATGATGAGCGCGTAGAAGACGTACCCGATGGCGAGGTAGTGCAGGGTCATCGCCTGGTGCGCCCAGTGGTACCGCATCGCCCAGCCGAAGAACGGCGTGAGGTAGATCACGTAGTACGACCCCACGAACACGGCGAGGACGTACACCGGGTTGTACGTCACGCGCAGCAGTCTCGAGTGCGTCACCGCCACGAGCCACTCGTGGGGGCCGGCGAAGTCGTCGCGACGGTGCGCCGTCGTCGCTCGGAGGAACAGGGTGACGGGGCCGCCGAGGACGAGCAGCAGCGGTCCGAGCATGTTCAGGCTCATGTGCAGCCCCATGTGCACGGCGAAGGACGCGGACGAGTACGGGCCGACCCCGGACGACGTGGTGATGACGACGGTGACCCAACCGAGCATCCATGCGCTGGTCCGGCCGTTCGACCAGTGGTCGCCCCGCCTCCGGAGCCGGACGACGGCAGCGGCGTACGCACCGACACCGACCAGGGAGACGACGAGGAAGAGGATGTCGACCCGGCCCGCGGTCCAGAGCGTGACGGGGGTGAGGGGCGTGTCGACCCGGTAGCCGAGGAAGAGCTGCTGCGCGTCGGTGGGCACGAAGTACACCGGCGGCGGGATCCGCGTCATGACCACACCGATCCCCGCCGCCACGATCAGCACCGCCGACAGCACAGCCGGAGCGCCGGGGGTCGCGAACCGCCGCGTGCTGAGCAGGACCGGGCCGGCGACTGCCGAGACGACACCGAGTTGGACGGCGAACAGGATCCCCGTCGGCACGGCCCACGGCGCGGTGCCAGCGAGTTCGACGGCGGCGATGACGACGGACCCGGTCAGCCACACGCCCCAGGCTGTGAGCGCGAGGACGCGGTACCGACGGAGCGTGGTCCGGCCGGGTCTCCCGCTCCGCCAGCGACGGGTGAGGCTGGCGGTCGCGCCGATCCAGATGCCGAACGCGGGAGCGGCGAACACGGCGGCGTCGCCCCCGAAGTCGTGGTTCGGGCCGACGAGGACCTGGGTGACCATCACGGGTGCGAGCAGCCCGACGGCGCCGATGCCGGCCAGGAGCAGGACGCTGACCCAGCTGCGGACCACGAAGGCGGCGGCGAGGATCGTGACCGCGATGCACGCCACCACGATCCACGCGCCCGGCAGGTAGCTGGCCTGCACCAGGTACCCGATCGCTCCCGGCTCGAGCAGCTTCGCGATCGGCTGCCCGTTCGCATCAGCGGCGTCCACGGCGATCAGCAGCACGGCAGCGGCCACCCACACGGTGGCCGCCAGCCGGACGACGGCGAGGTCGCGGTGGTTGTCGACGGCGGTCCGGGACCGTCGGGGAGTGAGGAACGCTGCCGTGACGAGGCCCCCGACGGTCAGGCCGCCGGCGACGTCCGCGACGAGGCGGAGCAGCGCGCTCGCCATCGCGGTCACCGTGCCGGGGTACCCGCGGCTGAGCCGGTCGTACGACGACGACCCGAGCAGCTCGACCGCCACCGCGACGACGACCACGGCGACACCGGCTCCCACCCAGGGCAGCGCTCGGACCACCGCCGCTCCGCGGAACGGCGGGCCCGACGACGCGTCCGGGTCCAGCGGCGCCCGGGCGTCAGGCACCGGCGAGCTCGTAGCCGGCCTCGTCGACCGCTCCGGCGACCGCCGCAGGGTCGGGCCGGCTCGGTGCGCTGACGACCACGAGACCCGTCGCGGCATCCGCGGTGACGGACACGACGCCGTCGATGGCTCCGAGTTCGCCGGCGACGCGACGTTCGCAGTGCTCGCAGGTCATCCCGACGACGTGGTACTCGAAGCGCTCCATGGGACGCATTCTACAAGACGTAGAACGCCAGCAGTGGACCACCGCCCGTTGATCGTGCCGCGACTCTACATGAGGTAGAAAAATTGTCTCTACAACTTGTAGAGTGGCGCCGCTCACTCCCGCGACGAGAGGTCCGTCCCCGTGTCACACAGCCTGCCGCTGTCCGTCCTGCTGACGGTGGTGTTCGCCGTGACGGCGGTCGGGTACCTCGGCTTCACCGTCCGTTCCGGGAGCACCGGGGTCTCGTGGCTCAGCGACGTCTTCCACGTGCTGATGAGCGTCGCGATGCTCGCGATGCCCTGGTCATGGGGCACGACCCTCGCACCACCGGTCCTGCAGGTCGTCGTGTTCGCGGCCGCGACGCTGTTCTACCTCGTCCTGACGCTCGGACACGGCCGGTACGGCGGGCACGCGCACCACGGGCCGGGTGGTTCCGGCCGACTGGTGGTGGCCTACCACGTGGTGATGATGGCGGCGATGATCGTGATGGGCGTCATGATGCTGCCGATGGCCGGCGGTGCGGCGATGTCGATGCCGGACATGGACATGACCGGCGGCGGAGGCGGCATGCACGCCGCGTGGGCGGGATGGACGCCGATCCGCTGGGTCCTCGTCGTCGTGTTCGCGGCCGCGACCATCTGGCTGCTGGTGCGCGTGACCGCGTCCGCGCGGGTCCGGCAACACCCACTCGCGCGCCTGGACGGCGTGCTCCTGCTGCTGATGAGTGCCGGCATGGCGCTCTCGTTCATCCCCACGAGCTGAGGACCGGAAGCCATGACCGCCACCGACGACCGCCCCACCACCGCGCCCCCGGCTGCCCCCTCGACACCGCGGTCGTCGCGGGACGGACAGCGCGGCTGGTTCGGGCAGCTCCTGCTCCGCCTGCACTTCTCCGCCGGCCTCTTCGTCGGCCCGTTCATCCTCATCGCCGCACTGTCCGGCGCCGTGTACGCACTGGGTCCGACGATCGAGCACGGTCTGTACCGGCACGAGCTCACCGCACCGTCGGCCGCAGCGGCGAAGCCACTGGCGGAACAGATCGACGCGGCCCAGGCCTACATCGACCGACACCACCCCGACGACACCCTCGCCGCGGTCCGCCCGGCACCCGAGCACGGCGCCACGACGCGGGTGATGTACGCGGAAGCGGGGCTGATGGAGTCCCAGAACCGTGCGGTCTTCATCGACCCCGGCACCGCCGAGGTCCGTGGTGACCTGCTCGTCTACGGCACCTCCGGAGCACTGCCGTTCCGCACCTGGGTGGACACGCTCCACCGGTCCCTGTTCCTCGGTGACGTCGGCCGGCTCTACAGCGAGACCGCAGCGTCCTGGCTCGGCGTCGTCTCCCTGGCCGGGCTCGGACTGTGGGTGGCCCGGATCCGGAAGACCCGAGCGAAGCGTGACATGGTCCGCCCGGCGCGCAGAGTGCGCGGCTACCGGCGCACCTCCTCCTGGCACGCCTCGACCGGCGTGTGGCTGCTCCTCGGTGCGCTGTTCCTGTCCGCGACCGGGATCACCTGGTCGCAGTACGGCGGCGCCAACGTCGACCAGCTCCGCGCCGCGCTCAGCTGGGGCACCCCGACGTTGGACACCGCACTCCCCGACGCCGGCGCCGCGCCCGCCCGCGGTGCGCACGCCGCCCACCACGCTCCAGCCGCCGCGGCCGGTGCCGGGTCCGCATCGGTGACGCCGGCGGAGTTCGACGACGTCCTCGCAGCGGCCGAGCACGCGAACATCCACTCCTCGGAGGTGCAGATCACCCCACCGACGTCGGCGGACCAGGCGTGGACGGTCGCGGAGATCAAGCGGTCCTACCCGACCGCGGTGAACTCCGTCGCGATCGATCCGCGGGACATGAGCGTGGTGTCCGAGACGGACTTCGACACCTACTCGCTGCCCGCGAAGCTCGCCCGGTGGGGCATCGACACGCACATGGGGACGATGTGGGGACTGCCGAACCAGATCCTGCTGTTCGTCACCGCGCTCGGCATCGCCGTGATGGTCGTCTTCGGCTACGTCATGTGGTGGCAGCGCCGCCCGACCGGTGGGCGCGTCGGGCGGGCCCCCGCCGCCGGCGCCCTCGCGAGGGCACCGTGGTGGGGCTCCGGTCTCGTGGCGGTCGGCGCGATCGTCATCGGCGCGTTCCTGCCCGCCCTCGGCGTCACCCTGCTCGCCTTCGTCGTCGCAGACGTCCTCCTCACGAGCCGCTCGCGCCCGCCTCGAGCCACGCCGACTCCCCCGAGACGATGACGCACTCCGCAGCGCGAGGTATCAGCGAGCCGACGTCGGACGGGAGGCCCGTGGTCACCGCACCACGGGCCTCCCGTCCGCCTCGCGGCAGCGACGCCGCCTACGCGGCGACCAGGTACTCGTCCCAGTCCGGCTGCGGACGCTCGATCCCGCGCACCACCCACGCCGACCCGTGCGGGGCCTTCGGCGGGAAGCGCAGTGCCCAGCCCATCTCCCGCGGAGTGCGGTCCCCCTTGACGTTGTTGCACGCCAGGCAGCACGCGACGAGGTTCTCCCACGAGTCCCGGCCACCGCGCGACTTGGGCTGCACGTGGTCGATCGTGGTGGCGTTCCGGCCGCAGTAGGCGCAGCGGTTGGCGTCGCGGCGGAGGACCCCGCGGCGGGACACCGGGATGAGCCGGGACTGCGGGATCCGCACGTACCGGGTGAGGATGATCACGGACGGACGGTCGAAGCTGACGGCCGCGCCCGTGACCGGGTGCATGGTGTCGGCGGCCACGACAGAGGCCTTCTGGTTCATGACGAGGACCAGGGCTCGACGGAACGAGATCACCGCGAGGGGCTCGTAACCGGCGTTGAGGACGAGAGTGCGCATGGGTTCCCTTCCGACGTGCCTGGACGGCTTCCAGGCGGTACGGGCACCGGGCCGGTCGGCGTCGAGCGGGTGATCAGAGCCACCGGCACCCCGGGGCAGGGGCCGGCCGGACCGCTCCGCCAGGGGCGGGCAGGTCCGCAAACACGAAGAGCACCACCCGTCAGGGCAGTGCTCTGGTCAGTCGCGCGCGTGCCGGGGCACGCAGGCTGTGGTCGTCCGTATGTCGACATGCGCGCGCCGACCCATGGTGCGGGTCGTGCGTGACGTCGACATGTGGTCTCCCGTTCGGGTCGAGTCGAACCGATGCGTGCAGGCTAACCCAGAAACCGGCCCCGCACGAGAGGTGCGGGGCCGGTTCTGACGGTGTTCACATGCTCGACGGCAGCGCGTCGGACGAGGTCATCGGAGGGTGGGGTCTGGTCGTCAGATCCCGAAGCGGACGATGTGGTAGTCGCTCGTCCAGATCGGGCGGATCGAGACCGCGCCGCCGGGCTTCGGGGCGTCCATGATCATGCCGTTGCCCATGTAGAAGCCGTCGTGCGCCTCGTTGTTGAAGATGACGACGTCGCCGGGCTGGGCCTCGGACGTCGGGATCGTCGTGCCGGCCTGGTCCTGCAGCGGGACCGAGTGCGCCAGGTTGATGCCGTACTGCGCGTAGACGTACATGACGTACCCGGAGCAGTCGAAGCCGGCCGGGGTGGCGCCGCCGAAGACGTACGGGGTGCCGATGTACTGCTTCGCGGTGGCGACGACGGCCGGCAGCGAGAACGGCGTGCCGGCGGGGACCGGGGTGGCGGCCGACGCAGCAGACGACGTCGTGTTCGCGGTGTTCGCGGTGTTCGTCGTCGAGCTGGCGAGGTAGTCCTTCGCCGTCTTGCCCTTGTAGGCGTACTGGGCGGCAGCGGCGGCGCGGGCGGCCTCGACCTGCTTCGCACGCTCGGCGTCGGCGCGGGCGGTGAGCGTCGCGGTCGAGGTCGCATCGAAGCCGTCGCGCGAGGTGTCGGCGACGCCGGCTGCTGCCGACACGTCGAACTCCTGCGACTGGGCGGCAACGAGCGACTGCTGGGCCGTCTCGGCGGTGGTGCTCGGCTGCGTGCTCGCGAAGGCGGCGGGGACGGCCATCGTGCCGAACATGCCGGCGGCGACCGCAAGGACCACGGGGGCCATGAAGCGGCGCTTGCGCGAGGCAGCGGTCGGCTTCGCAGCGGGGGTCGCGGTGCGGGCCACGCCGAGGGCGCTGCCGGCACGGACCGGGGTGGACGCCGAGCGCGGGGCCTGCGTGCGGGCGACCGGTGCGGAGGAGGTGCGGGCCGGGGTGGACGCCGTACGGGCGAGCGGGCGGCGGGAGGCGCGCTCCGCTGCTTCGCGTGCTGCCCTGCGGGTGAGGGGAGCTGCGGCGTCACCGGTGTTCGTCGGGTTCGCGGTCGTCGAGTCGTCCGCGGCGGTTCCGGTGTGGGTCAAGGGGGAGTCTCCGGCGCCTCGTCAGCACCCGCCGGGAGGGTGACCCGGCGCGTACGACCCCATCCGTTCGTCATCGTTTCCGACTCAGGCAGGAGACGGGTCATGAGACGTCCTGCCACGGGCCCCCGCGATCGCTGCTCCCGGGGACTCGTCGAGTGTACGGGTGCACTGTCGCCATGTCGAGATGAAACCGTGATCCGGTAACGATTCGGTGAAGAAACCCTGGTCAGAGGGTCTTACCGATTCTCTCAGGCGGGCCGGGCCATGCAGATCGGCCAAGAACCGGTCTTGTACCCCCGGCTCGTACCCCGTATGGTTCGCCACCACGAGGACCCAGGCGCGAGCTCACCGCGGCGATCCCGGTCCACCAACAGACCCTCGTGCTGTGACGCCCGGCACCTCGGCCCGGGCTGTGCCGGCGGGCGACACGTCACTCGCCGGAGAGGTCCTCGGCGATGTCGTCGGCGTTGCCGGGGAAGCACAGCGAGACCGCCTGCACGGTGTAGTTCCCGGGGTATGCGTACGCGCTGATCGACGCGATCTTCCCGCCACCGCTGCCGATGACCGCCGGACCGTCGCTCGACTCTCGGCGGACGACCTGCATCCCCCGGGACTTCCAGTGCTCCTCCATCCGGGTGGCGTCCTCGTCGGGCGACCCCTCGAGCGTGCTCCCGGTCAGGTAGCGCCACTGCGCTCCTGGCGTGCCGTCCTCGAGTTCGCAGTCTTCCGGGTAGTCCGGGCCGGTGCGCGCCTTCCACTCCCCACCGAGTCGTCCGGTGGCGTCGTCGACGGCTTCGATCATCTGCTGCTTCGCGGTGTCGGCGTCCACGGTCGGCTCCGTTCGTCCTGGTGCTGCGGTGTCGGGTCCCCGCAGGACACAGCCTGCGAGCACGGTGGTGGTGGCCGTCATGACGAGGACGCCCGCGACGGCGCGCCTCGCCGTGGTCCATCGTGTGGTGGTCGTCGTCGTCATCGTCCCGCCATCCACCAGGGCTTCCCGTCGATCAGGTCCTGGTCTCGCTTCGTCGGTGGTTTCGGGTGGTACGCGGTCGCATCGTCCTCGTGCCCCGTCGTGACCCGCCCCACGTTGTACACGGACTCGGTGTCGGCGTCCAGGTAGCCGGACCGGTCACCGGTGAGCGGGTCGTGGTTGAGGACCGGCTTCCGGTCCGCCGCGTCGGCGGGGTTCGAGTCCGTCCCGAAGACCGTCGCACCGAAGGCCTCTCGGGACGGGTCCACGTGGTGCCCGGGTGCCGTGCGTCCCAGCGCTGCGAGGTGGTCGCCCTGTCCGGCCTCGTCGGGGAGGACGTTCCGTGCCTGGCCGACGTAGACGTGCTCGGCGTGCACCTTGCCGGCCGAGTCGACCGCGTTCGGCAGGCCGGCGGACCCCAGCGCCACGAACCGGTCGACGTGCGCATCCGTCGTCGAGAGCGCCTGTGCCGAGACGGTCGTGCCGTACGAGTGCGCGACGACGTTGGTCTCGGGCATCCGTCCGGCTCGCACGGCGCCGAGGCCGTCGATCGACGCGGCCAGCCGAGGCGCACCGGCCTCGGCCTTGCCCATCCCGAGGACGGTGGTGGCGTCAGGCGCCTCGTAGCCGATCCAGGCGAGCACCGCTCGGTCCGGCGGGTTCCCACTCCGTCCTTGCTCGTCGTAGATGTTCTGCGCAGCCCGGGTCCAGCTGCTCATGTCGGCCGTGGTCGTGTCCATGCCCGGGACGGCCCAGGTCACGTCGTCGGCGGTGTCGAGGTCGCCGATGGAGACCGACGCGAGCGGCGGGTGGTCGTCGGTCAGAGAGATGAGCGACCGCGCTCCCTCGGCGTCCTTCGGCTTCGCCAGAGCCGCGTTGACGTTCCGCAGCGACTTCAGGTCCTTCTCCAGCACGGCCATCCGTGCCAGCACCGCGTTCGACGCGTCGCGGGAGAACGGGAGGGACGCCTCCAGGCGGTCGAGCTCGAGCTCGATGTCGCCCATCCGCTGGTTGAGCACGACCGTGTTCGCGGTGCTCCGCGCCCAGTAGGGGACGCCCTCGAGGTTGCCGAGCTGTGCGAGCACCGACGTCGGCAGCCCTTCGAGCGCCGTTCGGTCGGCCTTCGTCAGCCCGAGTTCCGCCCACTTCGCAGCGACCTCCGCGGGGGTGAGACCCGAGGCGAAGAGCGCCTGTACCGCGGGAGCGCGCTGGCCCATCGTCGCGATGTCGAGCAGGACGTCCGACAGCGAACCACCTCCGGCGTCCTCGAACGCGCCCGCGGTCTTCGTCATCCAGGAGCGGTCCTCGCCGTTCTCGTCGACGTACCGTTCGAAGCCCTGGGCGACGCTCTTCCGGTCGAAGTCGACCCATCCGCAGGAGGACGTGAAGGTGTTCCACGCCGAGCGGACGCTCACCGCTTCGGTGTGCGCCGCGATGTCCAGGCCGGACGTGGTGGAGACGAACCCGCGCAGCGCGGCGGGATCAGCCGAGCTCTTCCCCCCGCTGCCGCCCCCGGCGTACCGCGCGCGCTCCCGCGCTCGGAACTCCGCGTCGACGACGGGTCGGGTGCCGGGCTCGTTCGACGGCTCCCGGTCGACGACGGCGTCCCAGGTGTCCACGACGGCGTCGGCGAGGACCCCGACACCGGACTGTACCGCTGCCGTTCGACGCTCGCTCTCCCGCGCCGTCCACGCCGCGTGCTCGCGGATGCGCTCGCGCTCACGTTCGGCAGCGGCGACGGCGGCGTCGACCGCGGTGGCGAGGTCGGTGAGCACGCCGACGAGCTTCGACCGGTCCTCGGACTCGATCACGACGGCGTCCTGGAACCGGTCGGCGTAGGACCCGGCGAAGTCCGCGAGCGCGGACTCCGCTGCCGACGACCGCGATCCGCTCTGCCCGCGCAGCGTCTCGGCGGCCGCCCGCGCAGTCCGGGCCATCGCCTTCGCGTCGCCTGCGTCGAACTCGATGTCCGCCACTGTCCCTCCCCCGGTCGGCGTTGCAGTTCCCCCTGGCGCAGGTTACCTCACCCGTGTGCCTGTGAGCAGGACCGCCGCTCTGATCGCCGGAGCACGGCGCGCTCAGAGCACGTCGTCCCGGCCGCTGATCTCGAGCGCGGCCACCACGCCCTTCACCCGCCGGCCGTCGGGTCCCGTCGTCGGCGCGTCCTCGCCGACGATGACCCGCGTCCGACGGGCGTCCAGGGAACGGACGGGGCACGCCCGGACAGGGGAGACCGTTCCTGCCCCTCGGTGCGGCGGGCGAGGAGACGTCAGTCGACGCTGATGTAGACGTGCTGCGCGACCTCGGTCGGCAGCTCGATGCCCGAGTCCTCGCCCTCGACGCGGACCGACACGTACGCCCCGGCTCGCTGCACACTGGCCGTCCGGCCCGGCATCACGCCGGCCGACCGCAGCTGGTGCAGCAGCTCCGGCTCGAACTGCACGGGCTCACCCAGGCGGCGGATGACCCCGGTCGCCACGGCGTCGGTGTCGTCGGTCGCGGCCACGATGTTGTGCACGCCGTCGAGGAACCCGGCAGCCGTGGGGCCACCGATCTCCGCCAGCCCCGGGATCGGGTTGCCGTAGGGCGACTCCGTCGGATTGCCGAGCATCTCCAGCAGGCGCACTTCCACCTGCTCGCTCATCACGTGCTCCCAGCGGCAGGCCTCGTCGTGGACGAACGCCCAGTCCAGGCCGATGACGTCGGCGAGCAGGCGCTCCGCCAGCCGGTGCTTGCGCATCACGTGGGTGGCGCGGGAACGACCGGTGTCGGTGAGCTCCAGGTGCCGGTCCCCGGAGACGACGACGAGGCCGTCGCGCTCCATCCGTGCGATCGTCTGCGACACCGTCGGACCGGAGTGGCCGAGGCGCTCCGAGATCCGGGCGCGCAGGGGCACGATCCCCTCTTCTTCGAGGTCGAGGATGGTGCGGAGGTACATCTCCGTGGTGTCGACGAGATCGGTCACGGTCCGCCTCTCATGGTCCGGGCCCAGCCCGACCCACACTACTTGCTGGGACCGACCAGCCGGCACCGACACCGTGCGCTGTGCGCGGACGGCGGACGGGAGGCCCGGCACGGCCCCGCCACACAGCCGCCGGTCCGCCGTCCCGTCCGGTCGGTCCAGGTCGGGCGGACCCGCGCCGTCGCTAGGATCGGCCCATGGCAGACATCGTCATCCCAGCCGACCTCCTCCCCACCGACGGCCGCTTCGGATGTGGTCCGTCGAAGATCCGCGGAGCGCAGCTCGAGACCCTCGTCACCCGCGGCGCCACGGTCCTCGGGACCTCGCACCGCCAGAAGCCCGTCAAGGACCTGGTCGGATCGGTCCGCCAGGGCCTCGCCGACCTGTTCCAGGTGCCGGACGGCTACGAGGTCGTCCTCGGCAACGGCGGCTCGACCGCCTTCTGGGACGCCGCGGCCTTCGGCCTCATCGAACGCCGGGCCGAGAACCTGTCCTTCGGTGAGTTCGGGTCGAAGTTCGCCAAGGCCGCCGGCGCACCCTGGCTCGAGGCACCGCACGTCGTCGAGGCCCCTGGCGGATCCCGCGCCGAGCTCGAGATCGTCGCGGGCGTCGACGTCTACGCCTACCCGCACAACGAGACCTCGACGGGCGTCATGGCCCCGGTCGTCCGCGCCGCCGGGGACCCAGGCGCGCTCACCGTCGTCGACGCCACGAGCGCTGCCGGTGGTGCCGCGTTCGACGTCGACCAGACCGACGTGTACTACTTCGCGCCGCAGAAGAACTTCGCCTCGGACGGCGGGCTCTGGCTCGCACTGTTCTCCCCCGCCGCGATCGAGCGGGTCGAGCGGATCGCCGCGTCCGACCGGTACATCCCGGAGTTCCTGTCGCTCAAGAACGCCGTCGACAACAGCCGGCTGAACCAGACGCTGAACACCCCGGCGATCACGACCCTGCTGCTCCTCGACGACCAGGTGCGGTGGATGAACCAGTCCGGCGGGTTGGCGTGGGCGGACCTCCGCACGAAGACGTCGTCCGCGACGCTGTACGACTGGGCCGAGGCGTCCGACTACGCGACGCCGTTCGTCACCGACCCGGCGCACCGGTCGCAGGTCGTCGTCACGATCGACCTCGACGACTCCGTCGACGCGAAGGCCGTGGCCGCCACGCTCCGCCAGAACGGCATCGTCGACACCGAGCCGTACCGGAAGCTCGGCCGCAACCAGCTCCGCGTCGCGACGTTCACCGCGATCGACCCGGACGACGTTCGACTGCTGACGCGGGCGATCGACCACGTGGTCGCCGCCCTGGCGAGCTAGACCGCACCCTCCCGCGAAACGCAACGGGGGCGGCATCACGCAACGGAGTACCGCTGCGAGATGCCGCCCCCGTTGCGTTTCAGGGAAACAGCGCGTGTTGCGGGGTCAGGAACGGTGGAAGCCGGGGTCGACCTCGGTGCTGTCGAGCTGCTCGAGGTCCAGGTCGTCGTCCGGGTCGACCGGGCGGACACGGCGGGTGCGGCGGCGGCCACGGGCGGGAGGCGGCGGGACGTCGTCCTCGTCGTCATCGTCATCGTCGTCCGACTCGTCGTCGTCTTCGTCGTCCGACTCGTCATCGTCGTCCGACTCGTCATCGTCGTCGTCCGCGTCGAAGTCGTCGTCCTCGTCGTCCTCGTCCGACTCCTCGTCACCCTCGTCGTCCTGCGCCGCGCGGTAGTCCGCCAGCCGCTCGGACCACGGCACCCACTCCGGGGCGAGCAGCGACCCGTCGCCGGGCATCAGCTCGACCTCGAGCACGGTGGGCTCGTCACCCTCGACGTGGGCGATGCTGACGGTCCAGCGCCACCCCGGGTAGCCGGGCATGCGGTTGGCGAAGAGGACAGAGACGACGCCGTCGCCCTCGTCCACGGTGCCGACGGGGCTGCCGACGGTGGCTTCCGGGGTGATCTCGAGCAGTGCGCCGCGGGCGAGCTCGGTGAGGTCGGTGGTCATCTCAGGCGTCCAACTGGTCGGCGACGTGTCGCAGGATGGTGGCGATCCGCTCACCGTTCTTCGGGTAGCGACCGCGCTTCAGGTCACCGCTGATCCGGTCGAGTTCCTTCACGAGGTCCTCGACGATCACGGCCATGTCGTCGGCGGAGCGCCGGGTCATCTTGGCGAGGGACTGCGGGGCCTCGAGGATCCGGACGGTCAGCGCCTGGGTCCCCTTCTTGCCCTGCACGACCCCGTACTCGAGCTTGGTGCCGGCCTTCACCGTGGTCACACCGTCGGGCAGGGAGGAGGCGTGCAGGAAGACCTGGTCGCCGTCGTCTCCGGAGATGAAGCCGAAGCCCTTCTGGTCGTCGTAGAACTTGACCTTGCCGCTGGGCATGCTGGGACTCCTCGTTACATGGACGGCCGCGGTGCGTCGGATATCCTGGGTCGATGGCCAAGCCGACCCGATCCACCGGGGACCCCCGCACTGCTGCGGAACCCCCGGCGACGTTCAATCGTACCGAACGCACGCTCGCGTTCATGGTCGGGGGGATCGTCTGCCTCATCCTGGCGTGCTTCGTCGTCATGATCATCGGGTGGTTGACGATGAAGCAGATCCCGGGCGACGGCATCTGGCCGGTCGCACTCGGGGTGGTCTACTTCGGTCCGCCGATCGCCTTCGTGCTCATGCTGACGCTCCTGGTCATCACCTGGACGCGCAAGGCCCGGCAGCACCGCGCAGAGGCGCGCTGACGTCCGCCCCGGACGCCGGCGAAGGACGATGACGACCACGACGGACCTCGCCGCACGACTGCGCGAGCTCCCGGACGACGCGCTGGAACGGCTCGTTCTGGCCCGCGCACTCCCGACCGCCGCTCTCGGCGAGTCCGGTCCGCAGCACATCGCGGACTTCTTCGACCTTGCCGAGGCACTCCGCACCGACGACGCGGTGGACGCCGCGATCGAGCGGCTGCCCCGCCGCGCGCTGGTCGCACTCCGCGACGGTGGCTCACCGGACGACCTCGCCCCAGCCGTCGCGCTCGGCCTCGCCGACGACTCCGGTGCGGTGGACGACGCGGTCGCGGCACGACTCGCCGCACGCCCGGAACTCGTCACGGACGCTCCGGGAGGCACGGCACCGGCCCGCCCCGACACCTCCGACCGCCAGTCGGTCGCCGACGACGACCGCTCCCGCGCTGCCGGTGCCGAGCACGCCTTCGAGACGCTCACGGTGCTGGCCGAGCTCCTCCGCGCCGCCGACGCCGGTGCCGTGCGGGAACTCGCGAAGGGCGGCATCGGTGCGCCCCTCGCCCGACAGCTCGGCGAGCGTGCAGGTGCCGACGCGGCCGCGGTGCCGGACCGTCTGGCGCTGCTCGACCGGATCGGGGCCGCACATCCGGAAGACGGCTCGTGGAAGGTCTCGGACGCCGGGCACACCTGGCTGCGGTCCTCGTGGCCGGAACGCTGGGCCACGGTCGTGCACGACTGGCGGGCGGCGCTCGACCCCGCGGTGGCCGAGGTCCTCGGCCTCGCCGACGACGACCTCGGCGACCTGGTGTCGCTCGGCCGCTGGGCGTACCCGGCCGGCTCGCGCTGGCTCGACGCCGCACTGCTCGACGCCTCGGGCACGGCCCGGGTCTTGGGGCTCGCGGTCGACGGGCGTCTGACCACGACCGGTCGGGCCCTGCTCGGGGACGACCCGGACGCCGCTCGTGCTGCCGCCGCGGCCGACCTGCCCGGCACCGTCGACGGGGTGTACCTGCAACCGGACCTCACCGTCATCGCACCGGGTCCGCTCGCACCCGCCGACGACGACGACCTCCGAGCCGTCGCCGACCTCGAGGCTCCCGGACTCGCGGCGCGCTACCGGGTGTCCGAGGACTCGATCCGCCGTGCGCTCCGTGACGGCCGCACCCGCGACGACGTGGTGGCGCTGTTCACCCGGATCGGCGCGACCGAGGTCCCACAGCCGCTGACCTACCTGATCGACCAGGTCGCGACCCGTGACGGCAGTGTCGTGGTGGACCGTGGCGAGGGGGACCTCGGCTCGGTGCTGCACGGCACCCCGGAGCAGCTCGACCTCATCGGGGTCGACGCCGAACTCCGACAGTTGGCGTGGGAGCGACCCGACCTGACCACCCTCGTGACGAAGTACCCGCCGCACGTCGTGGCGAGTGCGCTCGAGGACCAGCGGTACCCGGCCGTGCTCGCGGCGGGGGCGCGCCCGGAGACGCGATCCGGGCCTCCCGTCCGACGACGCGCACCGAGCCGGTCCCCGGAGCAGGCGGCACGGGCGCTGGTCGAGCGTCTGCGTCTGACGACGGAACGCGGCGACGCGGAACCGGAGCAGGAGTGGCTGGCGCGGCAGATCGACATGGCGGTGCGCGGTCGCACGCCGATCCGTGTCACCGTGCGGATGCCGGACGGATCGGAGCGGCCGTTCTCGATCGTGCCGACCTCGGTCGCCGCCGGGCGCGTCCGCGGCAAGGACACCGCGGTCGACGTCGAACGGACGCTGCCGCTGTCCCTCGTCGTCGGCATCGAGAGCGACGCCTGACGGTCGCGCTGTGGACAACCGGGTAACGCACCGGCTGCGCCGCCTAGGCTGATCCGTCATGAACGGACCGCTGATCGTGCAGAGTGACCGCACCGTGCTCCTCGAGGTCGCGCACCCTCAGGCTGAGGACGCCCGGCACGCGTTGGCGGTGTTCGCCGAGCTCGAACGCGCCCCGGAGCACGTGCACACGTACCGCATCACGCGGCTCGGGTTGTGGAACGCGCGTGCTGCCGGGCACGACGCGGCGTCGATGATCGACACGCTCGAACGGTTCGCGAAGTTCCCGGTGCCGCAGAGCGTGACGGTGGACATCGAGGACACCGTCTCGCGGTACGGCCGGCTCGTCATCCGGCGTGAAGAGCGCGAGGACGCCCCCGTCATCGCGAACTCCCCGGGCGAGGAGCTCGAGCAGCAGCCCGCCCTCGTGCTCACCGCGTCGGACCCGGCGGTCCTCGCCGAGGTCGTCCGGTCCAAGCGCATCCAGCCGCTGCTCGGCGAACGTCGCTCCGAGAACGCCGTCGAGCTGCAGGCGTGGGCCCGCGGACAGGTGAAGCAGGAGCTCGTGAAGATCGGCTGGCCGGCCGAGGACCTCGCCGGGTACACGCCGGGGCAGCCGCACCAGATCGACCTCGACACCGCGGACTGGGACCTCCGGCCGTACCAGCACGAGGCCGTCGACAGCTTCTTCCAGCAGGGCTCCGGCGTCGTCGTGCTGCCCTGTGGCGCCGGCAAGACCCTCGTCGGTGCCGGGGCGATGGCGACCGTCAAGGCGACCACGCTCATCCTCGTCACGAACACCGTCTCGGCACGGCAGTGGCGGACGGAGCTCCTCCGCCGCACCACCCTGACCGAGGCCGAGATCGGCGAGTACTCCGGCAGCGTCAAGGAGATCCGACCCGTCACGATCGCGACGTACCAGATCCTCACGGCCCGTCGGAAGGGCGTGTACACGCACCTCTCGCTCCTCGACGCCCTCGACTGGGGGCTCGTGGTCTACGACGAGGTGCACCTGCTGCCGGCACCGGTCTTCAAGCTGACGGCGGACCTCCAGGCCCGTCGACGCCTCGGCCTCACCGCCACCCTGGTTCGTGAGGACGGCCGGGAAGGCGACGTGTTCTCCCTGATCGGGCCGAAGCGCTACGACGCTCCGTGGAAGGAGATCGAGGCGCAGGGCTACATCTCCCCCGCCGAGTGCTACGAGGTCCGCATCGACCTGTCCCACGAGGACCGCCTGGAGTACGCGGCGTCCAGTGACGACGAGCGCTACCGGCTGGCAGCGACGTCCCCGGCGAAGACCCCCGTGGTCCGCGACCTCATCGAGAAGCACCGCGGCGAGCAGATCCTGGTGATCGGCCAGTACATCGACCAGCTCGACGAGCTCGCAGCTTCCCTCGACGCCGCCGAGATCACGGGCGCGACTCCCGTCGACGAGCGCGAACGGCTGTACCAGGCGTTCCGCGAAGGCAGCATCGACGTGCTCGTCGTCTCGAAGGTCGCGAACTTCTCGGTCGACCTGCCCGACGCGACCGTGGCGATCCAGGTGTCCGGCTCGTTCGGGTCCCGACAAGAAGAGGCCCAGCGACTCGGGCGTCTGCTCCGGCCGAACAAGGACGGGGTCCCGGCGTCGTTCTACACGCTCGTCACCCGCGACACGGTCGACCAGGACTTCGCGCAGAACCGGCAACGGTTCCTGGCGGAGCAGGGGTACTCGTACACGATCCTCGACGCCGACCAGTTGGCCGCTCCCGTCGCGTAGGGACGGGTGCCGCCGGTTGCGGCGGTCCCTAGCCGACACACGAACGGCTCCCAGGAAGTGGCCAGGGAACAGCCAGATGATGGTCACATGACCGACGGACCCAAGATCCTCATCGTCGACGACGAGCCGAACATCCGCGATCTCCTCACGACCTCGCTTCGCTTCGCCGGTTTCGCCGTGCGGGCGGTCGGGAACGGGGCACAGGCGATCTCCGCCGTGCTCGAAGAGGAGCCGGACCTCATCATCCTCGACGTCATGCTCCCCGACATGAACGGGTTCGGCGTGACCAAGCGCCTCCGTTCGTCGGGCTACACCTCGCCGATCCTCTTCCTCACGGCGAAGGACGACACCGAGGACAAGATCACCGGCCTCACGGTCGGCGGCGACGACTACGTGACGAAGCCGTTCTCCCTCGACGAGATCGTCGCCCGCATCAAGGCGATCCTGCGCCGGACGATGAACGACGAAGAAGACGCGATCATCCGCGCCGGCGAACTCACGATGGACCAGGACACGCACGAGGTCACCATCGGCGATGCGCAGATCGAGCTCTCCCCCACCGAGTTCAAGCTGCTCCGCTACCTCATGCTCAACCCGAACCGCGTGCTCTCGAAGGCGCAGATCCTCGACCACGTGTGGGAGTACGACTTCAACGGCGACGCCGGCATCGTGGAGTCCTACATCTCGTACCTCCGTCGGAAACTCGACCAGTACTCGGCCGAGCCGATCATCCAGACCAAGCGTGGCTTCGGCTACATGCTCAAGGCGACCAAGGCCTCCTGAGCAGTCACAGCTGACTGTCGGCGGCCGTCGGGTTCTCCCCGGCGGCCGCCGCTTACTGTTGGGGAAGCATGCACGCGCGAATGAGTCACTGGTGGGACGCGATCTCCCTCCGCACCAAGATCACCGGGATCACCGTCCTCCTGGTCGCGCTCGGCCTGCTCGTCGCCGGGCTCGGCACGATGACGGTGCTGAGTACGTACCTGATGCGGCAACTCGACACGCAGGTGACGACCACCAGCTCGCAGCTCGAAGGCCAGAACGTCAGCGACGGTGAGCAGTACTGCAAGCTGTCGATGGTGCTCGAGAAGAGCTCCTACGTCGCCGCGTACGACGGTCGTGGCAAGCAGATCTGCGACACGGAGTCGCCGTCGCAGCCGGACGTCTCCCGCGTGCGCTTCTCGTCGGCGGCCTCCACCGCGGCGCCCTTCAGCCTGTACGACGAGCAGCACAACCACGAGTGGCGTGCCCAGGTCATCCCCGCGAACCTGCAGAACCTCTCCACCGGGGCCACCGAGACCGGCTACGTGCTCGTCGCGGTCTCCAGCGCCGGCACCGACCAGACCATCGCGCAGTTCACCGTCATCTTCCTGCTGTTCGGCATCTCGGTGATCCTGCTCGGGGCGATGCTCACGCGCCTCCTGGTCACCGCCACGTTCGACCCGCTGCGGAACGTCGAGGACACGGCTGCCCGCTTCGCTGCCGGGGACTTCAACCAGCGCCTCGACGCGGACACCCCGAACACCGAGGTCGGCCGGCTGAACCGCTCCCTCAACGCCATGCTCGAGCGGATCGACGACGCGTTCGAGGACCGCGAGCGCACGATCGACCAGATGCGCCGCTTCGTCGGGGACGCCTCGCACGAGCTCCGGACGCCGCTGGTGTCCCTCCGTGGGTACGCCGAGCTCTACCGGATGGGTGCGCTCCGCAAGGAAGAGGACGTCGCGCAGGCGATGGACCGCATCGAGAAAGAGGCCAAGCGCATGGGCCTCCTGGTGCAGGACCTGCTGCAGCTCGCCCGCATCGACGAGTCGAAGCCGCTCGAGCTCGGCCCGGTCGACCTCGTCACCATCGCCCGCGACTCCGCGCTCGACACGATGGCCTCCAACCCGGACCGTGAGATCCAGGTCCTGGTCGAGGACTCGCTCACCGGCGAGAACGTCCCGCAGGCGGTCCGGCCGATGAGCTCCTTCGGTGCCGCCGTCGAGGTCTCCGGCAGCCCGTCCGTCCCCGCCTCGCCGCCGCTCAACACCACCGGGCCGATCGCGTTCTCACGCCAGACGATCGCGCGCCTCCGGGCTCGGCGTACCCGGGCGATGAGCCTCGACACCAAGAACCCGAACGACGAGACCACTCCCCTGCCGACGATCGTGCTGCCCAAGCGGCCGCCGATCGTCCTGGCAGAGGAGAACAAGGTCCGCCAGATCGTCACGAACCTGATGGGCAACGCCATGCGGTTCACCGAGCACGACGACCCGATCGAGATCGGCATCGGCGTGGACGACGAGCGCGAGATGGCCCACATCGACGTCATCGACCACGGTGAGGGCATCCCGCCGCAGTTGCGCGAGAAGATCTTCCAGCGCTTCTGGCGCGCCGACACCTCGCGCGCGCGGGACACCGGCGGCTCGGGCCTCGGACTCGCGATCGTGTCGGGCATCGTGCACGCGCACCACGGGTCGGTCGAGGTGTTCGACACCCCGGGCGGCGGTGCCACCTTCCGCGTGTGGCTGCCGCTGCTGCCGCGCGAGGGCGCACCCGCCCCCCCCGCCCTGTCCTGACGGACGGCGCACCTCCGCCTCCGCCCGCGCCGAGGTCGCACGAACTGCCGCGGCAGCCCGTTCCAGGCGGCACTTCGTGCAACCTCGGCGCCGGTTAGACGGCATGTCGAGCGACCCCGCCGGTCGCATCTCGGCCTTGGCCCTGGCCCT
>NZ_JASDDD010000001.1:0-8909 GCF_030407555.1 Curtobacterium sp. APC 4022 | reverse complement strand
GACGGACGGTGACGAGGGCGACCCCCTCCGCCGCGAGGGCGGGACGCAGCACCGCGAGCCGTTCGTGGACCGGCCCGACCGGTGCGTACGGCACGACCACGGTGTCGAGCTGCTCGGACTCCGCCCACCGCAGGACCGTCGACGGCAGCGTGTCGGCCAGCACCTGCGCCGGACGGCCGGTGGCGTCCGGCGTCCGGCCGGCGGCGTCGTCGACGGCGGTGGCCGTGAAGGCCTCGACGAGGTCCGAGACCGCGAACGGGGACCGTGCGCCGGGGTCCGCGGCGACTGCTGTCGCCACGGGCGCGGTCAGCTGGGGGTGCTCGGCGAGCAGGCTCGATGCCTCGAGGTCCTCCTCGTGCAGCAGCAGACCGACCCGGTCGCCGATCACGCCCACGACGTCGTCGGACTCGATCGGTGTGTGTGGTGGCAGCGGCTCCTCGGCGAGCGCCCGGGCCGTCGTCGCGAGTCCGGTCGGCGAGAACCGCCCGTCCGTGTACCGCGCGATGTTCGACGCCGTCGCCAGGTAGGTCTTGCCGCGGGTCTGGAGCCCTGCCACCCACCGCCAGGACAGCGTGTTGGAAGCGGCGTCACCGTCGAGCAGGTGCCTGTGGAAGAAGTCGGCGCCGAGCTGCCACGGCAGGCCGAGGGTGAAGACCCAGATGCTCGCGAACCACATGCGCGTGTGGTTGTGCAGGTAGCCCGTGTCGATGAGCTCCCGTGCCCAGGCGTCCATCGCGTCGATGCCGGTCCGGCCGTGCACCGCGTCCTCGTAGCCGGTCGGCAGGGTCCCGGTCGCGAACTCGTCGACCGCACGCCGGTACCGGCGCCACACCTCGGGGTTCTGCTCGAGCCAGCCCTTCCAGTAGGTCCGCCAGAAGACCTCCTGCACGAACTTCTCGGCGGCGGGCAGGCTGTGGCGGTCGAGGACGGCTGCGACGACCTCGTGCTCGGTCACCAGGCGGTGGCGCACGTACGGCGACAGCCCCGAGACGTTGTCCCGCGATGCGCCGAGGTCCGCGTTCCGGTCGCGGGCGTAGTCACGGCCGGCGCGGGGGACGAACTCGTCGAGGGCGTCGAGGCCGGCAGCTCTGGTGGGGATGAACACCCCCTGATCATGCTGGCGACCCCCGACGGTACGGCCGGGCGCAGCGCGTTCCGCGCCACGGGCCGACCGAGGCCCTGTACGGCTGATCCGCCCGCTACCGTCGAGCCATGGCCTACCCGAGGACCGGACCCACCGCCTCCGGGATGCTCGACGTCGGCGACGGCACATCCCTGTACTGGGAGGAGTCCGGCGCCCCCGACGGCATCCCCGCCCTCTGGCTGCACGGCGGCCCCGGCGGCTCGCTCGGCAGCGGCTGGTACCGGACGCACTTCGACCCCACCCGGTACCGCCTGATCGGCATCGACCAGCGCGGCAGTGGGCGGAGCCGCCTCCTCGTCACGGAGTCCCGCGAGCAGCTCGCCGCCCACACCACCCAGCGGCTGATCGCCGACATCGAGGCCGTCCGGCAGCACCTGGGCATCGAGGCCTGGGTCGTCGCCGGGATCTCGTGGGGAACGACGCTCGCCCTCGCGTACGCGCAGCAGCACCCCGCACTTGTCCGAGCGCTGGCCCTCATGGCCGTCACGACGACGAGCCGCGACGAGGTCGACTGGATCACCGAAGGTGTGGGACGCGTGTTCCCGGCGGAGTGGGAGGCGTTCGAGCAGGCCAGCCAGCGCCTCCCGGGTGAGCGCGTGGTCGACGCGTACGCGCGTCGCCTGGCGGGCGCCGACCGGGAGGCCCGTGCGAACGCCGCGCAGGCCTGGGACCGGTGGGAGAACGTCCACGTCTCCCTCGACGACCCCGCGCTCCGCGAGCGCGGCCACCTGGGTCCGGAGCTGCGCGAGGGCTTCGCCACCCTCGTCACGCGCTACTGGGCGAACGACGGGTTCCTGCCGGGCGACCAGGCCGTGCTCGCACGTCTGGACCGGATCGCGCACGTCCCGACGGCCCTCGTGCACGGACGGCGGGACATCAGCGGACCCGCCGTCACGGCCTGGCGCGTGCACCGCGGGTTGCCGGCGAGCACGCTGACCATCGTCGAGGACGAGGGGCACGGCGGGCCCGGCGGGAGTGCGGCGCTGACGGCGGCGCTCGACGGGTTCGCGGGGGGCGGCTCGTGACAGACCTCCGGGTGATCTCGGGGCGCTCCGTGGTTCCCCGGCTGACCGCGCTGGTGCTCGCCGCTGCCGTGGTCGGCGTGGGGTTCCAGGTACTCAAGGGGGACGGCACGGACGCGCTGCGGTACGTGCTCGGCAACCTCGCGGCGCCGTGGCTCGTGGTCCCGTTCGTCGGCGGTCGCGCGGTCCGGTCGCCCGCACGCGGTGCCCTGGTGGGCGCGGTGCTCGCCGTCGTCAGCCTGGTGGCCTTCTACGCGGCACTCGAGGTCCGCACGCACTCCCTGTCGGTCCACGTCGCCGCGAACTACCTGCTGTTCTGCACCACGGGAGCCGTGGCAGGAGCGGTGGTCGGCTGCATCGCCTCACTCAGTCGCCGGTCGGACCTCTGGTGGCTCACGCTCTGCCTGCCCACGCTGTTCGTCCTCGAACCGGTCGCGGCGTTCGGAGTCGCGTTCAGTGGTGGTCGGACCCCGACGAACGACGTCGTGTGGGCTGTGGAACTCGCGCTCGGGATCATCGGTGTGGCGTTCATCTGCAGGCGTCGTTCCCGGAACGCTCGATCGCCGTCATCAGCATTGCCGCTGTCCTGACCTCGTCTCGCACTAGGGTGCGAGCGTGCCGGCATTCTCCACTGACGATGTCCTCGGCAACAGGCTGGACTTCGAGATCGCTCGCGACGGCTTCGTCCGCGAGCTTCGAGACGCTGCCGTGTTGCGCAACGCCGAGACGTGGCTTCGACGCGAGGGCTACCGGGTCGTCGAGATGGACGCCGGGGCGTGGGGTGACGACGAGCAGATGCACCTGGACTTCGCGAAGGGCCTCCAGTTCCCGCGCCACTTCGGGCAGAACCTGGACGCGCTCGACGACTGCATGTCGGACGTGGCCGAGGCGGAGTACGGGTGGGACGCATCCGAGACCGGCCTCGTGCTGGTCCTCTCCGGTTTCGACCGTTTCGCTCAACGGCTCCCTCGGACCGCCGACCACGTGCAGCACATCCTGCGGCGGCAGGGACGGTACGCAGCACTCTTCGGGAACCGGCTCCTCACGATCCTGGCCTGACGAGACCCGGCTTCCAGGACGCCGAGAAAGGCGGTGGCGGGCCGAGACGGATCGTCCACCGTGACGACGACATGTGCGCGGACCGGTTTCCACCACCCGGCATCCGCGTTCCGGTTGACTGGCGCGATGACACTCGAGGTTCGCGACGCGGTACCAGGTGACGCCCTGCAGATCGCGCGGGTGCACAAACGATCCCGTGAGGCGTACTACGCAGATGCTCTCGATCCGGTCGACGCAGCTCGCGATCGGTCCCCGATGTGGGTCGACACGTTGACCCGGACCGACACCTGGTGCGTGGTCGCTGTGCAGAACCGACAACTGACCGGCTTCGTCGCCGCCCAGTTCGCAGATCATGACGACTCGCCTGTCAAGCTGTCGAGCCTCTACGTCGACCCTGACTGGTTCGGTTCCGGTATCGGCAGTGCGCTCTACGACCGGTTCACCGAAGTCGCTCCCGCGGGTACCGCCGAGCTCGAGGTGTGGGACGGGAACGACCGGGCCAAGAGCTTCTACTCGCACCGACGCTGGCGACCGACCACGCGGATCAGGCCCGGCGTCGCTGGAAGGCCCTTCGTCACCTGGACCCTCGACCTCGGAAGCCCGCCCTTCGAGCACGACAGCCCAACTCGCCTCTGACCTCGACGTTCCGCGCCGAAGCAGGATCGGTGACCCAGCCGACCTCCTGTCGACGATCGAGACCCTGATCCCGCTCCTCGAGCGCAAGGACCACGTGTCGCGCGCAGCAGAAACCAACCGGCTGAACGCAGCGATCGCTGCCCGAACGCGGATCAGTCCCTGGTGAGCGGACTCAGTGGAGCCGTACGCTCGCTTCATGGTCGAGTTCGTGCGGTACCAGAGCGCGGTACCCAACCGGAACGGTCACTTCCCTGGCGTGTTCGCACTCGCCAACGGCCTGCGCCACAACGGGTTGCTGACGCCTGAGGACGTCCGATGGCACCAGGAGGCGAACCGACGTACGACCGCGGCGCACGTCGATCCGACGACCGTCGATCCTCACTGCTACGACCAGACCCGCAACCCAGGAGCACGAGCGTGGTTCGCGGCAGACGCCGTCGAACTCCTCGCCCTGACCGTCCCGTACCTCGATCTCCTCGACCGCTACGACGTCCCTTGGGTACAGCTCACCACCCGTGCGCCGGGACGGATCGTCTACCGTGACGGCGATCAAGTCGTCGCCGTTCCGCACTCGTACCCCGACGACTGGCGCTTCCCGGCGGCTCGATAGCCCCAGCCCTTCGAGCGCCGCTGTTGATGACCCCAGACCTCGCCCGCAGCGAAGTGAGGCCCACGGAGCCGGTGGGGCAAGATCGGCAGGGACGTCGGGCACCGCGCACGACACACGACGGTTGATGCAGGGGGATCGATGACGATCGAGATGTTGTGGGAGCAGGACGACCCGGACGAGGTGCTGCGGAACCGTTTCGGCTTCGCGGACACCGAGGCGGCGGGCGACTGGGTGACCGCAGCGGTCGAACGTCACTGGGCTGTTCGTGTCGGTCCGCCGGAGCGCGTGGTGATCAGCGACGGCAACGCCCTCGCATGGATGCGCACAGCCGACCAACGTCTCCTGCTCAAGTGGTCGGTCGTCCCCGACCGGTTCCCACGGCTCGCACTCGCAGCCGAACTCACTGCCCAGCTCGGAGCACAGGGATTGCCGGTGTCTGCTCCGGTGACGACGCTCGCGGGTGGGGTGCAGGTAACGGACGGCGGCATCTCGATGGGTCTGCAACACGTCATCGAAGGTGCACACCTCGATGTCGAGGACACCGATCAGGTCCGTGCTGCGGGGGCGACGCTCGCTCGACTGCACGACGCGTTGCGCTCGAGCCCCGTGAGCGACGTGCACCACGCGGTCCTGTCCCCGCCGGCACCGCTCACCACGCAGATCTCGGGCTGGCTCGCCTCTGAGCCGTCAACGCTGTCCCCTCAGGCCCGCGACGTCTTCAGGCAGCTACTCGATCGGATGCCACCGGATCTCCCTCCCGTGCAGATCGTGCACGGCGACTACCGCGCCGCGAACATCCTGTGCACCGGCACCGAGGTCGTCGGCGTCCTCGACTTCGAGGAACTCCGACGTGACCATCGCATCGTGGAACTCGCTCGATCAGCGGTCATGCTCGGCACGCTCTTCCGGGACTGGGGGCCCGTTGATGCATCCGTGCGGGAGCAGTTCCTCGACGGGTACCAAGCGGTCCACGCTCTGACGAACGAGGAACTTCTTTGGTGGCCGGTCCTGGTGTGTTGGTACTCCCTGGCCCTCGTACCCCCGGGCGATGACCCCAACGGTTGGGGTCCAGCAGCGACCGAGCAGCTCGAGCACGCAGCGGCTCAGCTGCGCGGCTGAGCCGCCACCGTGACCACTCCGCGGAAGATGGCGATGCCCCCGACACGACGGTCGTCGTCAGGCGTCGTTCCCCGGTCCCTCGACCGCGTACTTGAAGCCGACGTGGCTGCCGACGAAGCCGAGTCGCTCGTAGAACCGGTGGGCGTCGACCCGAGCGGCGTCCGAGGTCAGCTGCACGAGTGACACGGCGAGCGCCGGCGCCGCCTGGTCGGTGACCCAGCGCATCAGTGCCGTACCGACCCCGGCCGAACGCTGCTCGCTCGCGACCCGGACGGATTCGACGAGCAGGCGCGCGCTCCCCCGACGCGACAGTCCGGGGATCAGCGTGAGCTGCAGGGTGCCGACGACGACGCCGTCCGCGTCCTCCGCGACGACGAGGTCGTTGCCGGGGTCCGCCGCGATCTGCCGGAACGCTTCCGAGTGCGCGAGGAGCGCCTCCCGGCCGAACGTTCCGGACGCACCGGACGCACCGGACGCACCGGACGCACCGTCGCGCGCGGCGCTGATCGGGTCGTCGGTCAGGAGGCGCAGGACCGTCCCGAGGTCGTCGAGCGTCGCGCGACGGATCACCACCACCGCACTCCGGGTGGGGACGGTGGTGGGGAGGTCGAGGCGCGAGATCACACCCCATCATCTCGCGCCTCGACCATCAGCGGACGCCGTACACGACGCGGTCGTCGAGGTACTGCCAGACCGTGCCGACCTCTGCGAAACCCGCACTGCGGAGCGACTCGACGTGGAACCCGAGCGTCACCTTCGGCGGTGCCTCGTGCAGTTCCGCGCCCCACACGGTGTCGCGTCGAGCGAGGGCCTCGGCGTAGCGGGGCGTCTCCGCCACCGCGGCCCACCAGGCGTCCCACGTGTCCGCGCCGCTCGCGAACCCCTCGCGCTGGGTCGCCGCGTCGTCGTCCGCGGCGATGGCAGCCATGGTGCTCTCGTCCCGCTGGTACGACAGGTGGTCGCCGTTGAGCAGGACGCCGCCGGGGCGCAGGAGGTCCGCGGTGCGTCGGAGGACGTCGACGAGCGTCCCCGGCTGGAGCCAGTGCAGAGCGGTGGAGCTGACGACGGCGTCGAACGGCGCGTCGGCGATGGCCGGGTGTTCGGCCCAGTGCGGGTCGGCGAGGTCGACCTCGGCGATCACGAGCCGAGGGTCGGCGGCGGCGAGATCCGCGGCGATCGCGAGGAGGGCCGGGTCCTTGTCGGCGACGACGGCTGTGGCGCCGGGAACGGCGGCGAGCACTGCTTCCGCGAGCGAGCCGGTGCCACCCGCCAGGTCGAGGACCCGCGGGGCGGACGTGTCCGCGCAGACGGCTGCGACCACGCGGGCGATCGTGGCGAAGCGTTCGGCCCGGTGTCGGATGTAGGCGGTCTGCTGGGTGTCCCACCGGTTCGCCAGGTCGCGTGCGCGCGCCGTGTCGTCCGGGGTGGCCGTCGGGGTGGTGGTCGTGGTGTCGGTCATCTGGTGGGTCCTTCCGGAGGGGCCGAGGAGGTGGCCGGTGGGGTGGGCAGGCGGAACGTGGGGTGGAGGTCGCCGTCGGGGTCGTCCCGGCGGGTGGTGTGGACGTCGTACACGGCGTCCAGGAGCGCGGGGCGGAGGACATCGGCGGGCGGCCCGGCACCGACGACGCGCCCCGCAGCGAGGACGACCAGGTGGTCGCAGACGCGTGCGGCGACCTCGAGGTCGTGCAGGACGACGACGACCGTCGGTGCGATGCGCGGCAGGAGTTCGAGGACCTCGAGCCGGTGCCGCAGGTCGAGGTGGTTGGTCGGTTCGTCGAGGAGGACGTGCTCGGCTCCGTGGGCGATCGCGCGTGCGAGACCGACCCGCTGCAGTTCGCCGCCCGACAGCGCGGCCAACGGATCACCGGCTCGGTGTGCCAGCGCGACCGCGTCCAGGGCTGCGGCGACCTGCTCGGATCCCGTGCCTCCGCGGTCCAGCAACCCGGCTCGGGCGAGGCCGCCGAGCGCGACCTCGTCCGCCACGGTGAGCGCCGGGTCCGGGTCGAGCCGCTGCGCCACGCTCGCGACGCGCTGGGCGATCCACCGGCGCGAGCGGTGTCGGACGTCCTGCCCGTCGATCTCCACACGGCCGCCGTCGACCGGCACGGCCCGGAGCAGTGCGCGGAGCAGCGTCGTCTTGCCGCTGCCGTTGGGCCCGACGATCCCCGTCACGGAGCCGGTCGGCGCACTGAGGTCGACACCGTCGAGCAGCACCCGGCGCCCGGCACGGACGGTGACGGCGTGCGCCTCGATCACCCGAGCGCGTCGAGCTGCCGGGCGAGCTCGGCCGGCCCGGCCACCGACAGGGTCGAGGGCGGGTCGGTGAACGGGAAGCGGAGCGCGACGACCCGGTGGTGTCGGACCGCGGAGAGTCCGGAGACGCCGGGTGCCGTGCGGAAGCTCTCGATGGTGTCCTGCGCCGTCCCGCTCGAGTAGAGCAACACGATCGTCGACGGGTCGCGGGAGATGATGTCCTCCACGTTGGCGTCGAAGACCCGCTGCTTCGCATCCGCGTACACGTTGTGCAGCCCGACCGCGTGGAACACCGGCGTCACCATGCTCGGGCCGCCGTAGGGCGAGAGGACGCCCCCGCCGGACGACACGTACAGGGCAGCAGCGGTCCCACGGTCGGTGCTGGCGGACTGTTCCGCCAGGGTGCTGCGTCCGGCCTGGACGGCGTCCTCGGCCAGGGCCTGCTGCCCGAGGACCGTGCCGAGCGTCCGCAGCTCGCTCCACACCCGCCCGAACGTCGCCGTGCGGCTCAGCTCCGGGCCGGGGTCCGTGCAGTACGCCGAGGGTGTGTAGAGCGGGATGCCGGCGGCCTGCAGTGCGTCCCGGTCGACGGCGTTCGCGGGGGCGATCACCAGGTCGGGCTTCGCTCCGAGGAGGCCCTCCTGCGAC
Organism: Curtobacterium sp. APC 4022; assembly: GCF_030407555.1. Classification (NCBI taxonomy): domain Bacteria; kingdom Bacillati; phylum Actinomycetota; class Actinomycetes; order Micrococcales; family Microbacteriaceae; genus Curtobacterium; species Curtobacterium sp. APC 4022. The sequence continues at coordinate 418 of NZ_JASDDD010000001.1, read as the reverse complement.
ACGACGGACCCGCCGGTCGATGTCTGCTTCGTGGACAGCACGTGCAGGCGGGCGAGGTCGCGGTAGGTCTGCTCCGCGTACAGGTCCGGGGCGAGCGGTGCGGTGATGCCGACGATCCGGTCGACGGCATGGAGCGCCTCGAGGTTCGGGAGTTCGTCGTTGTTGACGAGCACGATGCGGCGCGGGGCCGCGGTGATCGTGACCGGGGTGCCGCAGTTCTCGATCGTGACCGGGAAGTGCGCACCGCCGTTCGGGCTCGTGGTCGGTTCGGTGGCGCTGGACGATGCCGCGCAGCCGCTCAGGCTGACCACGGCGGCGGTCGCGAGCAGACCGATCACCGTCAGGACCGGTGTGGACCGGGGCCGGGTGGAGGACCGGGGCCGGGTCCGGGTTCGGGTTCGCAAGGGGGTCTCCAAGG